>NZ_JBHYRR010000060.1:0-3836 GCF_047974155.1 Megasphaera jansseni
TGAAATACCTTTTTGAAAAGCTGCCGAATACAGCAAACTTCAAAGATGCCGAAACCTTGGATCAATACCTGCCTTGGGCAACAAAGACCCAGGAAAAGTGCAAAGAATAAATAGAATCAAAGCCTCAGACTTATGAAGAAAGGATAGCATAAGTCTGAGGCTTTTTCTATACACTGATTTATTTTCCGCTTACTCCATATGGTCTAAAATCGGCGAATACTCATCCTTTAACTTAGCAGGAAATTGCAAGGTAAACACGGCCTTTTTGCCATTCTTATAGAGAGCTTTCGTATAATAGAGTTTTCCTTGTTTCTCCCAAGTAATGACATACCAATTTCCGCCTTTCGTATGATACCCTAATTTCCCCGTAATCCTATTGAGAGCGCTTTGATAATCCCCATCGAGGGTACTGACTGAACGATAGGACCCATATACATCAAGTGTAGCATAATCGTTGGGGTTGCGCAGCTGTACACCATCATTATTAGCTGGCTGCTGGGTCTTAACGAAAGAATCCGGGTAGTCCAAAGAATAATTGAAACGACTGTTGACATACTGCTTATACGCCACTTCATCTGTCTTTGAAGTCTCTTCATCGTTGGCCTGTGACTTCTTTGTCCCTGTCTCTTCAACTGGTTTATCCTTCAGGACATCTGCCTGCTTAACCGGTGCAGACTGGGCCGATTTCGATCCATATAAGTACCCGCCGACACCAATCAAGACAATGGTCAGAACAGCCGCAGCTACCATCATATACTTCTTCTTATCTTGTTTATGCTTGTTTTCCGGTGCATGTTGCATCACCGGACGTTGTGACATATGTGATGCCGTTGGCTGCGGTATGGGCTGCACCGGTTTCGTCAATGGTTCTCCGCAATGCGGGCAGAACTTGACTTGTGCCCCAACGGGCCTGCCACACTTAGGACAAAATTTTCCCATAATTACTTCTCCTTACCTTTCCCTTCATTTTATCACAAGAAAAATGGCTGTTGCATTATGCAGTTTTTTGCTTAATGCAACAGCCTCTTCGCGTAGTTATCCCATGACAGCAGGCAACTTCATGAGCCGACGCATCAGCTCCGCTGGTAGAACTCACTATCAAAGCACCCATAGAATCTCATATCATAAGCCAGGTAAAAAGCCATTTCTCCGGCAGGCATCACGATACCCGTCGCAGCCCACGAGCCATTGGGATCCAGATAGCGCCAGTTAGAACTGCCATCACGGTCGACATACATCTGGCGTAAATCCCAGTTGTAGAAGAATCGTTCAGTTAGGACACGGGAAACAGCTGTATTTCCTCTATCTGCACCGTTTACCTGGCAGACATTGACAGCAAGGATGTACTGTGGCGGTTCATATTTTTCAACATATAAGGAACTCCGATCCAGATACCAGGCCACTCCCATATGGCCATCAACGAGGATATAATTATCATCGCCGCCCAGATGATTGGGATAGGGATCATAAGCCATCGCCGTCCCTGCGAATAACAACGTACAAACCAAAGATAACAATAATAAAATTTTCTTCATGTTCGTTCCCTCCTCTAGGTCAACATTTCACCATACGTATACTTAAAGGCTGCCTGACACAACTTGCTGATGACGCTGCCATCATACGCTTTTCCCCGTTGCCATGAGCTATCACCTTCCGTGCGATACCAGTAGTAAATGCCACCGTTATTCTCACTGCCATCTATCAGGAAATACATCGTCGTCGTATCGGACCCATCCGATACAATGGCGGCAAATTCATGAACCCATCCCGTATTTTTCAGGCTGACACAAGATGATTCATCAAGTTGATAACCATAGCCGACCGAATACCAAGCTTGTACAGGTTGCAAAGTAAGCGTTTCACCGCCAAGAGCTAGAGAAAAACCTAACACAGCCATCATAATGAGTTTTCGCCAATGTTTTGATTGCTTATGCATGTGCCCTCATCCTTTCTCTATCAAAATATTCCTAAGCCTGCTATTTCTTCTTATGATAACTGTTCAGCACCTTTTTGACCATAGCCAGACTTTCCAACTTATTCAAAGAAACACCATTGATATCTACATGACCCAGTTCAAAAGATTTATCATTTTTTAAAATGAACTGTATTTTGGCTTTAGCAGGTTTATTTTCCCACGTACATTCTCCTGTGAATTGGACAACTTGTGAATTATCTGTCGCTTTAAAGTATTCCCATTTGCCATCTGCAAAAAACTGATCAAAAGCAGGGCCAACCTGTACATTCGGACTTATCTGCATCGTTCCGTTGCGCACCATCTGTACGTGTTTATCATACGATTGACCGCATCCGCCCAGGGAAAGGGCTGTCAGCAGCAGTACCACGATGAATCCCATATATAAAAAATACTTATTCACAGACTGCCGTTTTGCCAAATCCATAGTTATCCCTCCCTCTTTCCGTTAAAATAAGTCATCAAAAAAGCTGCCATCATCGTCGTCACTGCTAAAGAAGCTACCGCTGTCACTATCATCCGAGTCGAAGGAGTCGAGCGGGGAGCTATCTGATTCATCATCTATATCCGCATCATATCCATCGTCATCGGACACATAGTCATTTCCGTCATCATCATAAGAAGAGTCATCGCTGTTCGCATAAGAGGTATCGTCCGTATAAGATGGATCATCCCCACTATACGACACATCAGCCGCTTCTGCCGTCGGAATAGGCGAATAATCTTCTTCGACAGGCCCCGTCGTACCACTTCCGCCTTCACTCATCAAGGTAAGCATATCGGCATCGGTCAACGTATTTCCCGTATCGGGAACGTAGTAAACGGATGGATTCGCAGCTACGCCCGGCATCGTCGGTGCTCCGGATGTACCAGATTGCCCCATAATGGCTCTTGTCGCCGCCTGGGCTACAGCCCCGGTAACAGCACCGACGGCAGCCGCTTTCATATAATTTGCGGCTTGGCTCCCTGAATTCTGTTTAGAATGCCCCGTTCCGCCATGGTCTTTCGGATGATGGGACGACGGATGCTGCGATGCCCCTTGAGGCGATGCCGGATGTCCAGCATTCACAGGATAGGACGCCTGCGGCTGATGCGATACCGGCATATCCGAAGCTATCTTTGCTAATTCAGGATGAGTAGCTACTTCTGCCTGTTTCATCATATCTACTGTCCGATATAGCTGGTCCACCAGCATGAGCTGATCCATTTCCTGCGACTTAGCACCTAATTTTTTGGCCTGCACTAAGTGCAGCAACGCCGTAGTATAATCGGGAATGGCACCATTGGGGAATAAAATCTCCCGCGCTTTTTGCAATTCCGCTTCGGCCGATAGATGAGAAGCAGATGACTGGTTCACGGCACTTGGCTTTTCCGTATGTCCCACATTCGCTGCAGCAGACGGTGCAGAGGCTGGTTTAGGCACTACGCCTTGTGTCTTCTTGACATCCTCCATAATCTGCTGCGGAAACTTACTGCCGCAATTCGTACAGAATACATCTTCATCTTGCATTTTGGCACCACAATTTGTACAAAACTTCATATGAATCCCTCCTCATTAAATTTATTGATTCCATAAAATTTTTTTCTCATCATCATTAAAAGTGACCAATAAATTGACTTCAATATTCAACCCTTCGGCAATATCAAATAACATGGCCAGTGAAACACCTTGATTATATTTTCCCCGTTCGATACGGCTCAGCGTGCTCACATTAATATGAATTTTATTAGCTAGTTCTTCTTGGGTCAGCCCTTCCAGCGTTCGATAGTATAAAACTTTCGCACCAACTAGTGTAGGACCTCCCTCATATATACATTACCTAACTCTTTCTGGTATAATAGGCATATAGACATAGTCACCAGC
>NZ_JBHYRR010000061.1:0-3819 GCF_047974155.1 Megasphaera jansseni
GAAAAGGCTAAGACAGAAAAGACATAGGGTGGATTTCGCAGGCATCGAACCTGCGAAATCCATCGCCATTCATCCCCTACCTAAGAGGAAGGAGTCTTCTAGCGAAACTGGGATAAAAATAAGGGAATCCATTTGTCATAAATTCCGGCTATCGCATAGAAGCGATGAAAACAATACACCGGTCGTAAAAAAATACGGCTTGAAGCCGTTGCGTAGGGGCCGTCCCGAAAGCCTTTTTGGCCCGTCAGGTGCCGACCAGCGGGAGGTTCAGGACGGTTGCCAAAACGGACAGCCGTGGCTGGCGGCCCGCTGTGAGGCTTCACCACAGCCTAGCCGAGTATAATGGCGTTTTTTACAAGCTACGAACAACGAGCCACGGCCTTTTCTCGGACTCAGATGCGGCTTCGCCGCTATAAACTCAAACTAACAACGACGCTTCGGGAAATCCTCAGCGCGTAGCGGGCGCCCCACGGGGCGCCCCTACAATACGGCTTCGCCGCGTTAAACTCACGATTATATTACGACCATGTGTCGCTCATCATAAATTCCGGCTATCTCCATGATTCGCGGCGGGCCGCCCGTTGGGACGGCCCCTACGGTATCGCATATAGGCGATGAAAATGAACGCAGGCCGTAAAAAAATAACCACGCGGCTCATAAACCACGTGGTTATCGTATTCTTTATGGTGGAGATAAGGAGAATCGAACTCCTGACCTCTTGCATGCCATCTCCAAATTCCCGGAAAATCAGTTCAATCAGCCTTATATGTATCATTTTAATAGTACAAATAGCTCTATATATCCAATGAGTAAAATACTTCTGGTAGTAACTGCTATACAAAAGCTAACCTACGATAGCCAACAATATTGTAGGTTAGAAATTAAAGAAATGAATCATCTAATATTTACACGTCGCTAGCTAACGTATGTTTCGAGGCTTCTCCTTTTCCATTGCGCAGGGCTATTTGCAGGGTGTACGTAGGATAACTGACGCCACCTTCTACTTGTTTGGGCTCCAATACAATCCCATCAACCTTATAGCCATCGACAGCATCGTTGCCCTCATAAAGCATCTTGAAACGGAGTTCATAAGTACCGGATGGCAGATTTTCCATTTTAAAACTTCCATGCTCATAAATCGTGAAAGCACGGATTGGATGAGCATCCTCACCGGTTGTCCAAAGGCGTGCGTACACGGGGTTTTCATTATTGCTATTATCAATAACGAGCGCATGATACCCGCCATCATCTTCTACTGGCTGATCCGGTACATAAGCACTGACGATGCCTTCTTTCGGCTTTCCCTTAATGGTTTGAACGACCTTCGTCTTTTCAGCAGGCTGCCGATATTCCGCCACTAGAGGCTTTATGTGTGGATAAAGTAAAGCAACGGCTCCGACGGCAACAACAATAGCTATTAAATGCATTGATTTTTTCATTTTTATCACCTACTAATATAGATATTTAATATTATTGATTTAACATTTTTTTTAGAAACATAACTATAGCCAATAATAGTGAATATTTAAGAAAATAAAATATTTCTTTCCGATGCTTTTTATATGAATCTGCATCGTGAATATGCTTATCTAAGTTACTTTCAGCATAAGAGAATAACATAAATCCTAGTCCAAACAATACAAAAAAAATTTCACCACTAATACCATCTAATATAATGGCTGCCACAATACCCAATATAGATATTCCTGAAACTACTCCTCCTAATAAATAAGGAACACTATATTTATAATAGTATAAATAAGTTTTATTAATACTTTTTAGAAAAAGCCATATTATATACCCAAAAGTTACTGTAAATATAGAAACCGAAAAAATCGTCTTATCATGTAACATGCATTTACTCCTTATAAGTGACTTATCTAATTAAGTTCTACAACAGTTCACTTTTTGTTTTTCTCTTCTTCATTCTTTTTCTTATCTTTATATGTATCAATTATTGAAGTCGCTATATTTGATGTAAATTCCGGGTTAATATCGAAGTGTGTTGATGTGGATACTTTTTTACCGACACCTTTACCTATCTTTCCCATAAATTCAGATTCAAAAACATCCCAAAAAATTTCTTCCGGAGAATCCCCGTGTAAATAATCTTCGACAGAACCAGCCCCAGTGAATACTGCTTTTCCTAAATTCGGGAGTCCATAATATTTCTTTCCTATCAAATCCAATGCATATTCGCTTGTTGCCTTACTAAAGTTTTTACTATACAGATATGCCGTATCATCTGAATAATCATCCTGATTTTTTGACTGATCCGGCATAGGGATTTCTAACGGATTCGGATTGTTTGGATTGGGCGGCATAGGCGCAATTTCCACTGTCTTGGGTTCCCCATTTCGATATTCTCCAGTTCCATATTCTCCCATTCCATCAGTGACTAATATTTCTCCTGTTAACTTATTATCACGAAGATACCAAGCATGAATGCCATTCTTTATGATCCAGTCATTTAGCTTCACGGATTCCCCTGTATCGTTTGCTGTACCTATAAGGTGTCCATATAAATCACGAATACCAGTGGATGTAGCAGTCCTATTACCTCCGATATTATATTGATTAGGAAAATATGCCCTTTGACCATCCGCACTGATTCCAAAGATTCGATTAAACTTGTCAATACCCGCCATTGTATACTTTACTCCATTCAAAATCATATCATTTGTAATTTCATATTTTCCGTCTGAATAAGCAACAATGACCTGGCCCGTAGTCGGATCCGTTTCTAGGTGCTTCGTCACAGGAGGAGGTAATGGCGCTGGATTATAATTGTTGCCATTTTCAGGAATGCTTTCATCAGCGCCTCCAGTTTCTTCATTGGGGGAACTATCTTCAAGATTTGGATAGGGTAATACCGAATCAATGTCAAGTCCTACCTGTGTACCTGATAAGTCCATATATGTAAGGCCAGTAACACTGCCATCGCCAGATGTATCAACATAAATATAAGAATCATCTGTTAAATTATGATATATTCGATAAACCTTATCTCCAATGAAACTAACTGTGGTAACAACTGCTCCCACAGCTAATAAGGTGGATTCATAGGCCACCGGCGCAACAAGGACAACGTTCCATTTCGTCCCATATTGTGCTGTCGCACCGCCTGTCTGGATATTCTTGCCGACAGCTGCATTGACAGTAGCGCCCAGGGCCGCACTGATCCATTGGGCCTTGGCCGGGGCATTTCCCACCCATTCTTTAATCTTATTAATGAGCAGTTCATTCATCATGCCCGCGGCAAAGCCACTGCCAGCCTTATTTCCAGCAATCTGGCTCGTGATTTCGGCTACGAGGCCATGAGCCAGGGCTTTATCGAATTTGCCGTCGCGGTCATAGTAATGGAGTAGTTCATCTGCATTTTTCGCAAAGAGCCGGGCCAGTTCCTGCCGTTCTTCTACTTTCTGCTCATCAAAGATGTGATCCAGCGTCTGTAGGGCATGGGCTATATCGCGGTTGATTTTCGTCACATCCGTGACTCCCTGGGTGACTTGAATCGTCCCCTGGGAAATGGCTGACCGGGTGACGGAATGTGCATCTTTAGCGGTGCCTGGCAAAATATCCGGTGTGAGGCCGGTTTCATTGAAATGCTGGTTGCGTTCCTGGCCTGACGCATAGTGGTTATAAGCCACACCGGTGTTTTTTACGTCATAAGCGGCCTTATTCTGGATGTCTTCCAGGTGCAGGGGGCCGGTCGTCAGGTGATTGCGGTTGGCATCGGCCGTGCTGGCGATGACAGCCCCTTTGAGTTGGGTATCCTTATTCACATCCACATCATACCCTTGGTCACCGGCATAGATA
>NZ_JBHYRR010000062.1:0-3415 GCF_047974155.1 Megasphaera jansseni
AGAACGACCATAAAGCTATGATATTTTCGCATACATAAAAAGAGCCTGTGCACGATTACGTGCGACAGGCCCTTTTTTCCTATACATTAAAGCGGAAGTACGTAACGTCTCCGTCTTGCATGATGTAATCTTTTCCTTCCAGACGGACCAGGCCTTTTTCTTTGGCAGCCTGTTCGCTGCCGCAGGCGATGAGGTCGTCATAGGACACGATTTCAGCGCGGATGAAGCCGCGTTCGATATCAGTGTGGATCTTGCCGGCTGCTTTCTGGGCTTTCGTGCCGTTGACGATGGTCCAGGCGCGGACTTCGTCAGCCCCAGCGGTAAAGAAGTTAATCAGGCCCAAGAGGGAGTAGCTGGCTTTGATCAGCTTGTCCAGACCCGATTCGGGCAGGCCCAGTTCTTCCAGGAAGACTTCGGCTTCGTCGTCCGGCAGTTCAGCGATTTCGGCTTCAATCTTGGCCGAGACGGCAACGACCTGGGCGCCTTCTTTGGCGGCGTATTCTTCGACGCGTTTGACATTCGGGTTGGCGTCAGGGTTGCCAGCTTCGTCTTCCGCGACGTTGGCGATGTAGATGATCGGCTTCAAGGTCAGGAGATTGAGGTCTTTGACCTGAGGCAGTTCATCTTTGGTCAGGCCGGCTTTGCGGGCCGGTTCGCCTTCTTCCAGGCAGGCCAGGACTTTTTTCAGGACTGCGTATTCGACTTTGGCTTCCTTGTCGCCGCACTGGGCGACTTTGGCGATGCGGTCGGCCCGTTTCTGTGCCGATTCCAGGTCGGCCAGGCAGAGTTCCGTGTTGATCGTTTCGATGTCACGGATCGGGTCGATGGAGCCGTCGACGTGGGTGATGTTCGAGTCTTCGAAGCAGCGGACGACTTCGGCGATGGCATCGGTTTCACGGATGTGGCTGAGGAATTTATTGCCCAAGCCTTCGCCTTTGGACGCACCGGCGACAAGGCCGGCGATGTCAACGAAGCGCATGACAGCGGGAATTGTTTTTTTCGGTTTATACATGTCGG
Source organism: Megasphaera jansseni (assembly GCF_047974155.1). Taxonomy (NCBI): domain Bacteria; kingdom Bacillati; phylum Bacillota; class Negativicutes; order Veillonellales; family Veillonellaceae; genus Megasphaera; species Megasphaera jansseni. The sequence continues at coordinate 1,018 of NZ_JBHYRR010000062.1, forward strand.
TCAGGACCTGGATGCGTTTGTCCGGGACTTCTACGACGCCGACATTCGGTTCAATCGTGCAGAAAGGGTAGTTTGCCGCTTCTGCGCCGGCCTTGGTAATCGCGTTGAACAGCGTGCTTTTACCGACATTCGGCAGGCCGACGATGCCTACTTCCAGATTGGTACTCAATGGTTAAACCACCTTTATTTGAATAATTTTAAATCAGCAATGCGTTTGACGGCTTCGACCGTATTTTCTTTGGTACCGAAAGCGGTCAGGCGGAGATAGCCTTCGCCGTGGGGACCAAAGCCGGCACCCGGTGTGGTGACGACGTGGGCTTTTTCCAGGAGCAGGTCGAAGAAATCCCAGCTCTTCATGCCGTTCGGCGTCTGTACCCAGGCATACGGCGAGTTGGTAGCGCCATAGACGGTGAAGCCAGCTTCGGTCAGGCCGTCGCGGATGATGTGGGCGTTTTCCATGTAGTATTTGACGTCAGCCAGGCACTGTTTCTGACCTTCCGGGCTGTAGTAGGCTTCGGCTGCGCGCTGGACGATATACGGCGTGCCGTTGAAGAAGGTGCACTGACGGCGGTTCCACAGGGGATTGAGTTCGACAGCCGTGCCGTCTTTCTTGTAAGCGACGCAGGCATGGGGGACGACGACGTACGAGCAGCGCGTACCCGTGAAACCGGCGCATTTGGAATACGAACGGAGTTCGATAGCGATTTCTTTAGCGCCTTCGATTTCAAAGATGCTATGGGGGACGTCCGGTTCGGTGATGTACGTTTCATAAGCCGAATCGTAGATGATGATGAAGTTGTTTTCTTTAGCAGCCTTGACCCAGTTGGTCAATTCTTCTTTGCTCATGGCCGTGCCGGTCGGGTTGGACGGGTTGCAAAGATAGACGATGTCGACTTTTTCTTTCGGCGGTTCTGCCTTGAAGCCGTTTTCCGGAGTGCACGGGAGATAGACGACGCCGTCATAGATGCCTTTTTCGGCATTCCATTCGCCAGTATGGCCGAACATGACGTTCGAGTCGAGGTAGACCGGGTAGACCGGATCGGCTACGGCGAATTTGAGGTCGTCGCCAAAGATTTCCTGGATGCAGGCGACGTCGGTCTTAGCGCCGTCACCGACGAAGACTTCGTCTAATTCGAGGTCGATGCCGCGGGTCTTGTAGTCGCCATCGATGATAGCCTGGCGGAGGAAATCATAGCCCTGTTCCGGACCGTAACCACGGAAGGTTTCGGCTTTGCCCATTTCGTCGACGGCTTTGTGCATCGCTTCGATGATAGCCGGGGCCAGGGGACGGGTGACGTCGCCGATGCCAAGGCGGATGATATTAGCTTCCGGATGTGCTTTGGAATAAGCTTCAACTTTTTTTGCAATCGTTGCAAAAAGGTAGTTGCCGGGGAGTTTTAAGTAGTTTTCATTTACATGAGCCATAAAGGGACCTCCTTGTATTGCTTAGCATAGTAATCTATTGACAAACTCTATTTTACTACATTATATGGGCCTTGGAAAGATACAGGGGCGCTGGCAGGCATGATAAAATAAAATCGCCGTCATTCATGATAGTGATTGAATGGCGGCGGTTTTTGCCGTATAATGAAAACTGTATCGGGAATTTTTAGGTCAAACATATCAGGGAGGTTTGATTGACTTATGGATTATCAAGGTAAGAAATGCCTCATTGCATATTTTTCTCACGCCGGCATGAACTATGTCAGCGGCAAGATCGTCGACCTGCCCGTCGGCAATACGGAACGGGCTGCCCAGATGCTGCGCCTGTTTACGGGCGGCGACCTCTTCCATATCCGCACGGCTTCGGTCTATCCCAATGACTATCAGGAAGTCGTCAAGATCGCCAGGAAGGAAAAGGCCGACAATGCCCGGCCGGCCTTGGAAAAGGATATGGCCAGCATCGATGACTACGACGTCATCTTCCTGGGCTATCCCAACTGGTGCGGCACCATGCCCATGGCCTTGTGGACGTTCCTGGAAAGCCATGACTTTTCCGGCAAGACGATTTACCCTTTCTGCACCCACGAAGGCAGCGGCGTCGGTCACAGCCTGGAAGACATCCATGCCCTCTGCCCGGACGCCAAACTCGGCAAGAGCCTGGCCCTCCTGGGAACGACCATCGAAGACGCCGAAGACGACATCCGCCGCTGGCTGAGAGATTAGGGGTTCGTGGTTCGTGGCTAGTGATTTGTGAAAATCCCGTAACCATATCGTAGGGGCGCCCGCCAGCATATGCAGGAATCCCGTTATCATCCATTGGTGTGAACGGGACGCCCTTTGGGCGTCCCCTACGAACAACGAACCACGAATCACGAACAACTAAAAAGGGGCTGTCGCACGAAGGTTTTTGCCATCATGCGAGGCCCCTTCAACTTAAAAGTTTTTCGTTCGTAGT
>NZ_JBHYRR010000063.1:0-2329 GCF_047974155.1 Megasphaera jansseni
TGACTATGTCTATATGCCTATTATACCAGAAAGAGTTAGGCAATGTATATATGAGGGAGGTTCTACACTAGCCCCTACGCACAAGATCACTGACCGTTTTTTTCGACCCGCGGTCAGACGCCTTCGAACTATTTTTCTTTCATGAGTCTGTCGCGGAGAAGCCACTTCTAAATCCAAAGAAAACAAAACGGCGCTGTCGCATAAGACAGCACCGTCGTAAATGACAGGCTCTTATTTCAAATGATATTCTTCCTGGTATTCATCATTCCACCTCGCCCTATGGCCGATTCCTGCTGACCAAAAAGGCCCTTTGCAGGAGAGGCAAGGCCACGGCCGTGTATATTTATGGTCCGTAGGCCCTTGGCGACTTGCGGTCTGCGGGTCTCGCTCACTGTTCTTGATGTCTCCGCTTGATGCGATAGACGGTAGAGCGGCTGATACCAATTTCTTGGGCGATTTCGGCACCGCTTTTTCCTTCGCGGCTCATTTTTTCAATCTTTTCATAGGTCAAATCTTTCAGGCTGCCGTCTTCGGCTGGCGTTGATTCTCCTTCTGTCATGGCAGCCGGCATGACGTGAAGGACATCTTTTACCTGGATGACCGGATTTTTGACGACCAGTACCAGGCGTTCGATGACGTGTGCCAATTGCCGTACATTGCCGGGCCAGGGCTGATTTTTGAAGAAATCCCAGACTTTGATGTCAAAGGTATGGGATTTATGGTAGCGGATATCCAGGCTCTTCAGCAGCGATTGGGAAATGTCCTGGATATCGCCTTTCCGTTTGCGCAGCGGCGGGACTTCGATAGGCAGGACGGCCAGGCGGTAGTAGAGGTCCAGCCGGAAATTTCCTTCCTGGACTTCATGAGGCAAATCCTTATTGGTCGCCGCAATGACCCGGACGTCGATGGGCACGCCGCACTGACTGCCTACGGGACGGACATACTTCTCCTGCAGGACACGCAGCAGGCGGTTTTGCAAGACATAGGGCATATCTCCGACTTCGTCGAGGAACAGCGTACCGCCATTAGCCGCTTCAAAAAGCCCTACCTTGCCATCCCGGTTAGCCCCGGTAAAGGTCCCGCCAGCATAGCCAAAGAGCTCGCTTTCCAGCAGGCTTTCCGTAATGGAGCCGCAGTTGACAGCGACAAAGGGGCCATGCCGGCGGCCACTGAGGTTATGGATAGCTTGGGCCAGCATTTCCTTGCCCGTTCCAGATTCGCCGGTAAGGAGGATCGTCGAATCGGTGGTCCCATAGGTCTGAGCCAGCTCTTTAACTTCCTTCATGGCATGAGAAGAACCGATGATGTCTTCCAAGTGGTAATGGGCCCTCATACCGGCCTGATTGATAGCTGAACGAGGATTTTCCTGCCGATAGCGGCGAACATTCCACAAAGCCTTGTAAAAGGCGCGCACAATACCGCCCCGGCCAGGCCGTAAGGGAATCCAGTTGATATGCTGAGCTGCAATCATGGAAGCCATCGCATCCGTCCCGACGAGGGATGTGACTCCATGGACTGCGGCTTGGCGTATGATTTCCTGCATGACCCGATCATCACATTCTGGCGCTACGTGATAAAAGGAAACGCCCATCATATCGAATTGTGCTTTTAAATCATCATAATAATCCCGCAGGGAAAATGGGATGATGACACCCAGTTTTCCTGTTTTGGGAGCATGATTGATACAATTCAATAAATCCAGAATACTCGGCTGGATTTCATAAACCCGTGCCTGAGGATAGTCCGACGCAATTTTCGCAGCCATCGGTTCCCAAGCAAATAAAGCCTCTGTCCCGGAATGAACAGCATCCGCAATCTGACTGGCTGCTTTTTTCTGACGCCCATTGATGAGTGTGACTTGTGCCGAATTTATGCGTGAAGACTCCTGCACCATGTCCCGGACCATAGTATACACTTTTTCATTAGGCGTAATGACAGAAAAATGAAAATTCCGCATTACCCCTCCCCTGTAAAACCTATTGTTATTCATGTTTTGTCCCTTGTATTTTAGTTTATATTTAAAAATGTATTTTATATATAATTCAAATATATATATTATATCACAATTATATATTATAATAGTTATTTATTTGTAAAACATATATATTATACACTATCTTAGGAGAAATGACAAAAAGGGCTTGTCGCATGACGACAAGCCCTTTTTACGTTGATCGTAGGTCGTTCATCGTGGGTCGTACAGGATTAAGAATATCCCCCCATCACGATGAACTATAAACGAAAAACTTTTAAGTGGTTAGTGGCTAGTGTAGGACCTCCCTCATATATACATTACCTAACTCTTTCTGGTATAATAGGCATATAGACA
>NZ_JBHYRR010000064.1:0-1680 GCF_047974155.1 Megasphaera jansseni
AACAACCATAAGGCTATGATATTTTTGCATACATGAAAAGAGCCTGTGCACGATTACGTGCGACAGGCCCTTTTTACTTGCTTCCTTTTCCGTATGTCCCTATAATAAGAAGTAACATACATGATGCGGAAGGGAATCGATATGAGCCGGTATATTACGTTTTTGAAACAACAGGCGGCCAAAAAGCCGCAAAGAATAGTTTTGCCTGAAAGTGATGATATCCGTATATTGCAGGCTGCCGACAGGGTATTGGCAGAACACTTGGCTATCCCTGTCCTTTTGGGGAAGGACGGCGACATCCAGGAATTGGCTTCACGGTATCAGCTCGATTTAGAAGGGGCTGAAGTGATTTACCCCAAGAAGCACCCTGATTTAGAGGCCTTGTCCCAACTCTATGCGGATAAGCGGAAAGCGGCTGGCATGACATTGGAAGAGAGCCGCCGCTTTCTCTTGAATCATCCTTTATATTTCGGAGCTGCCTTAGTCGCTGCCGGGGAAGCGGCTGGCATGGTGGCTGGCATCGAAACGCCGGCACCGGAAGTGCTCCGGGCGGCCCTGCAGCTCATTGGGACGCGGGATGACATCGATACGGTCAGCAGCTCCTTTATCGTCGTGACGGATATGATGCAGTTCGGCAACGACGGCGTCTTTGTCGTCGGCGATGGCGATGTGATTCCCGACCCGGACGAATACCAGCTGGCCGACATTGCCTGCAACTGTGTCGAAAGGGCACGGCGAACCCTGCGTATTGCCTCACCGAAAGTGGCCCTGCTGTCGTATTCGACCATGGGCAGCGACCGCGGTGCCGGTGCTGAAAAAGTCCGCAAAGCCGTGCAAATCTTGAGCGACCGCAATGTCGATTTCATCTATGATGGAGAAATGGAAGCCGACGTGGCCCTGGTCCCGGCCTATGCTGCCGATTGGGCTCCGCGCTCACCCGTAGCCGGTCAGGCCGATGTCCTCATTTTCCCGGACCTCAATACGGGCAACATCTGCTGTAAGATGTTGGAACACGTTGCCGGAGCCACTGTTCTGGGCCCGCTGCTGCAAGGCCTGGCCAAGCCGGTCATGGATTTGTCCCGGGCTTCGACGGTAGAAACAATTGTCGATACAATCGTTATCTGTTGTTGCGATGCATGAAAATACGCCGCCCTTTAACCTCTCAGACCGCCTTTGGCGGCCAGCTCCCCTATGAAGGGAGCCTTGAGCGGCACGCCGCGAACAGTTGACGATATACGTGACGGGTCAATGTGACATGGTTTTTCGACCTGCGGCCGGCGGCCTGCGAACTGCGAATGACGATTTCGACAAAATGCATTTTCTGGGATTCCCACAACGGGACGCCCTTTAACCTCTCAGACCGCCCTTGGCGGCTAGCTCCCCTATGAAGGGAGCCTTGAGCGGCCCGCCGCGAACAGTTGACGATATACGTGACGGGTCCATGTGGCATGGTTTTGCGAACTGCGAATACGTTATGGAGCAACGACGAACGATGAACGACGAACGGTGAACGATGAACGCATCGCCACAGGCGATGGTTCGCGGCCTGCGAACTGCGAACGGCGGCCTGCGTCAAGGATTTGAAAAAAATCCTTGACAATATCTTTACACAGTAGTATACTAAATGAGCTGTCGGGGCAAGGCCCTGACGCAGCAGGAAGTTTGAATTTAAAAAAGTTC
>NZ_JBHYRR010000065.1:0-1660 GCF_047974155.1 Megasphaera jansseni
GAATAGAAAGATGAAATAGAGCAAAAAAAGAGAGCTGTCGCACGAAGCCAAAATGGCTTAATGCGACAGCCCCTTTTAGGGATTAGCAGTTAGCAGTTAGCAGTTCGTGGCTCGTAGGGGCCGTCCCGCAGGGCGGCCCGCTCAGGAAATGTATGGTTTCCTAATCTGTTTGTTGAGAGAATACCCTGTAACCCCTAACCCCTAACCCCTAACCCCTAACCCCTAACCCCTAACTGCTGGGGCGGCCCTTGCAGTACACGGTAGTTATGGGCTATAATATAATGATATAAAGGAATGAGCAAAGGTGGTGTCTTATGGAATATGGATGGGTCATGCTGATCGTCCTGTCTGTCATGGGCGGGATCATTGCCTATCTCGGCGATAAGATCGGCTCCCGCGTAGGGAAACGGAAAATTAAATTGTTCGGCTTGCGGCCGAAGTATACGTCCATCCTGGTCACGATCCTGACGGGGATCAGCATTGCCGTCATCACCTTAGGTGTCATGTCCATCTTGTCGGAAAATGTCCGCATTGCCTTGTTCGGCATGCACCAGCTGCAGATGCAGAAGGCCCAGCTCGAAGCACAGCGGGACGAACTGCTGCAGCAGGCCAAGGACCTGGGCAAGGAGCTGGACGACAAGAATGAGCTCATTGCATCGAATGAAGAACTCCTGAAGAAGCAGCAGGAACAACTGGACGGGAAGAATGAAGAAATCCGGACGACCCAGCTGGACCTGCAGCAGGCCCAGGCTGCCCGTGATGACAAGGCCCGCCAGCTGACGGTCATCCAGGTCGCCATGGACGAAGCCAAGAAGCAGCGTGACTCAGCCCTGGCTGACAGCGAAAAGGCCCGTCAGGACGTAGCCATGCTGGAAGAAACGAAACAGAAAATGATGGGCACCATCGACGTTCTCGACAAGCGAATCAAGCTGCTCAATGAAACGATGACCAATATCCGCGAAGGGACGGTTGTCTTCCGTGTCGGCGAAGTCCTGTCCAGCAACGTCCTCAACGGCGGCCTGAGCCAGGCCCAGACAAGGGAAGAACTGAGCCGGGCCATGAGCCAGACCAATACCATGATTTGCCGTCATCTTGGTGTCCGCGACGAAAATACGGTTTTGCTCTACATTTCGCCGGATGAATTCAACGCCACCGTCGACGCCTTGCAAAAAGCGGGAAAATCGCAGAAACTGCTCCGCATCATCGCTGCCGGTAACATCATGCTTGGCGAACCGGCCCTGGTCCACGTCGAAATGTATGACAACAATCTCATCTATCACCGTGGCGACGTCGTCTACGAAGAACGGCTGACGGCCCAGGAATTATCGGGCAATGCCGAACTGCAGGTCATGCGTTTCCTCCATAACGTCAATCAGCAGGCCCAGGCCAAAGGCCTCTTGCCAGATCCGCTGACAGGCAATGTCGGGGCCCTGACGGCTGTGGAAATGTTTGAGACCATCAATAAGATAAAGAACCACAACGGTGCCGATATCGTCCTCAAGGCCGTCACCGAAGCCGATACCTACACGGCCGGGCCGTTACAGATCGACATCCGCGTAGAAGCTGACGAATAATGGGGGAAACTAGTGTATAGTCTCTTCCATATATACAACAAACGGTCATTTGCTTAAATCCGGGTACAAAGACACCAGTTTGACTC
>NZ_JBHYRR010000066.1:0-1464 GCF_047974155.1 Megasphaera jansseni
ATTCCAGTCGACGAACGATTACCCCGGTAGGTCTCTGAATCCTGTACACTTTCGATGTGCAGATTCCCGCCCGTCTTCACGGTCACAGACTGTCCCTGGAGCTGGGAACCGACGAGGGTCGTATCCTTTCCGGAACTCGTCATCAGGCAAACAACAAAAGACTGTCAATACACTTACTGTATATAAATCCAGTCTTTGTTATTTTCAATATAATCAAAATATAATGTTAATTCCGGTTCATCTATAGAATTTAAAAATATATATTGCTTTCTTAACCATTGTGCATTCGGAAATGTTTTTTTTAAAACACAAAATGCCTTGTTTTTCTTTTCATCATATATAAAATATTGTAAAGAATCAGTTTCTCCTCCTTTCACAATCAAAATATGGTTAATAAACTTATATTTTTCACTTTTCTGCATAAGTTTAACTTCAGGAATCAAAGCAGCTGTAGTTTCTAAATCTATAACTTCGCCTGTGTCAAGGACCTGTATATTATTTCTATCAACCATACATACTGCTCCAACTTCAGGTTCCTGATATCCTACAACCATATAATATATAGAATGTCCAATTGCATCAAATAGTATAAATATTATATAAAATACGAGCATCCCTATCAGTAAAGCAAATAACTTGTACATTTTATTTAATTGCTTGCGCATATATCTTATCATTTTATTCATCAGGAACCTCAATCATAAATTGGAATTCAATAAATTCATTAGTAGGAGAAATAGTGCCACGACGCTCCCATTGTGTCCCCATGCCATTAAGTATTCCTAAAAGTGACTTATATCCTGTATCAGAATCTCTAAATTTATATTTATCCCCCACAATTCCATAAACATAATATTGGTTATTACCTTGGTATACTGCTTCAAAACACATGGCAGCTCTATGCAAACCTAAAGTAGCTCCAAAATCAATCCAAGCATTTCCCACTTCTCCTTCATCCAGTTCTTCTTTAACATCTGAAAGTGTAAAAATCAAATCTTTTGAAAATACAAAAATATTATCTTTTATTCCAGTCCCATTATAATATATATAGTTTTTAACCATTTTTTGCAATTTGGGACTTCGAGATAAGTATATTGATGTATCTTCATCTAACTCAAAAGTATAATTTTCCTTCCCCAATGATGCCGCCCAAGTCATCTCAGTTGCAATAGGAATGTCATCTCGATTTTCATAAATAAATAATTTTTCTTTCATTGAAAGAATTTCTTCCAAGTCACTTAAATCATTATCCGGAATAATAGAAGTATCCTCATTACTTACAAATTTAATTAAATCATCTTTAGCTTGTTGAAAATTATCATAATACGCATATAATCCAGGATTATTAGTTAAGACAGTATTCCATTTCGTCCCATACTGTGCCGTAGCACCGCCTGTCTGGATATTCTTGCCGACAGCTGCATTGACAGTAGCGCCCAGGGCCGCACTGATCCATTGGGCCTT
>NZ_JBHYRR010000067.1:0-1432 GCF_047974155.1 Megasphaera jansseni
AAGGCTGCTGCAAAAGACGCTGCAGCTACTGCAAAAGGTGAATGCTTGATGGATTTGCATATTTCAGCAGAACATGTCTTCATCGCCTGTGGCTATACGGACATGCGTAAATCCATTGACGGGCTCAGTGCCATCATCGCCCAGCAGTTTCAGATGGATCCGTTCCAGCCTTCGCTTTTCCTGTTTTGCGGCCGTCGCCGGGACCGGTTCAAGGCCCTGCTCTGGCAGGGCGACGGTTTCCTTCTCCTCTACAAACGCTTTGAAAAAGGAAGGCTGCAGTGGCCGAGGACCCCTGATGAGGTCCGGGAACTCACACCACAGCAGTACCGCTGGCTCATGGAGGGGCTGTCCGTTGAACAGCCCCGGGCCGTGCAAAAGATTACGCCGAAAACGGTTTTGTAAAACAGCCGAAACCCTGCATAAACGCTAGGGTTTTCGGCTGTTTTATGGTATAATGGATTTATCACAAATCCGTAAGATTGAGGTGCCGTATGACAGATATCCGTGAACAGGAAATGCAGGGGAAAATCGATGAACTGACCGCGCAGAAAGCGTCTCTGGAAGCAGAGAACAAACAGCTGCGCAAGCAGGTTGAATGGCTGCGCAAGGCCCAGTTCGGCCGCAAGTCAGAAACCAAGAAAGTCGTGTACCCGGAAGAACAGATGAGCCTGTTCAATGAAGCCGAAACAGAAGCGAAACCCAGCGCTCCGGAACCGGAAATTTCGGTCAAGCCGCACAAACGCAAGAAAAAGGTCGGCCATCGTGAAGCATTACTGGCCAAACTGCCTCATCAGAAAATTGTCGTCGAACCGGAAACGACGGTCTGCCCGGAATGTGGCAACACACTTTCTCCGGTAGGCGAAGAATTCATCCGTTCGGAAGTCGTTTACATCCCAGCCCGCGTGGAAGTGAAGGATTTCTATCGTAAAAGTTATGAATGCCGTACCTGCCGCAAGCAGGGACAGCCTACCATCCTGAAAGCAGCCATGCCTCAGCCGGTCATCCCGCATTCTATCGCCTCGCCATCGGTGGTCGCCCATGTCATGATGCAGAAATACGGCTATGCCCTGCCACTGTATCGCCAGGAAAGCGAATGGAAACGCATCGGCTTGGCCTTTTCCCGGGCCAATCTGGCTAACTGGATCATCATCGCTTCCAAAGAATGGCTGGCCCCGGTCTATGAACGGATGCATGAGATACTCCTGGAAGAGCGCTGTCTCCATGCTGATGAAACACCCATCCAGGTGCACAACGAAAAAGGCCGTAAAAATACGAGCAAGTCATATATGTGGGTCTATGCTAGCACGGCTTTGAATCCCGCGCGGAAAATCCGTTTGTTTGAATATGCGCCGACACGCAGCGCCCATTGTGCAGAAAATTTCCTGGAAGGTTTCTCTGGTTACCTGCTGACGGACGACTATGTCGGCTACCG
>NZ_JBHYRR010000068.1:0-1269 GCF_047974155.1 Megasphaera jansseni
CGTAAAAAAACTACCCCGACATTCGGAGAACAAATTGCTCAGCAGATTCTTGAAAACTATGATATTAAAGATGCCCAGGACATACAGGATGCCTTGAAGCAGGTTTTCGGCCCTATCTTTGAAGCTGTACTGAAAGGGGAAATGCAGAATCACCTCGGTTATGAAAAGAATGGGCATTCAGAAGATTCAACCAATGCCCGCAATGGGTATTCCCAGAAGACGTTGAAAACCTCGCTGGGCGAAGTCCCTATTCGTGTCCCCAGGGACCGTCAGGGCCAGTTTGAACCTCAGATTGTAAAGAAACATCAGCGTGATGTATCGTCCATTGAAGGCAAAGTATTGGCCATGTACGCACGTGGTATGAGCCAGCGTGACATTGCTGCTACCATCGAAGATATTTATGGTTTCCAGCTCTCTCATGAACAAATTTCGAATATTACGGATTGCGTCATGGAAGAAGTGAATCGCTGGCGCACACGGCCGCTGAAGCCATTCTATCCTTTTTCCTTTGTAGACTGCATCTACGTTTCTATGCGGACAGAACGCGGTATCCGTCAGGTCGCGGTCTATGTAATGCTGGCTTACGACACCAACGGGTACAAAGACGTACTGGGCCTTTGGATCAACGAAACGGAAAGCAAGCATGCCTGGATGCAGATTTTCGATGAGCTCAAAGCCCGTGGCATCGAGGATTTAGGCATTCTCTCGATTGACGGCGTATCCGGCTTGGAAGAGGGCGCCAAAGCTATTTTCCCAAATGTCACCGTACAACGCTGCATCGTCCATCTCGTACGGAACTCGATTCGTTATATTCCACGGAAACAGTGGAGTGCTTTCACGAAGCAGCTGAAAGGGATTTATGGTGCAGTAAACGTAGAAGAAGCACAGCGGGCTTTCGACCAGTTTAAGCAGGACTGGCAGGGGTATCCTGGCGCCGTCGCCGTCTGGGAAAACAACTTCCAACACGTCGAGCAGCTTTTTAATTATGGCAGTGCCGTACGCAAGGTAATGTATACCACCAACGCCATTGAAAGTGTAAATGCCAGCTTCCGCAAGGTTACGAAGAAAGGTTCATTTCCTAATGAAGACGCTGTCTTTAAAATCTTCTACCTTAGAATCTTGGAACTCTACAAGAAATGGAATTCACATCGCCTAGCCAATTGGGCGGTAATCCGAAACCAGCTGCTCATTGATGAACGGCTTGGCCCTCTGATGGAAAAATACGACAAAGATTTCTAAAAAAAATTACACAAAATTCTTGACATACCC
>NZ_JBHYRR010000069.1:0-1072 GCF_047974155.1 Megasphaera jansseni
GGGTAGATCACTGTGGTTTCGGGTCTACTCCAACTAACTATACGCCCTGTTCAGACTCGCTTTCGCTGCGGCTCCGCGTTTTCCGCTTAACCTCGCTAGCTGAAGTAACTCGCCGGTTCATTCTTCAATAGGCACGCCGTCGCACCTAAAAAGTGCTTCGACTGCTTGTAGACATACGGTTTCAGGTTCTCTTTCATTCCCCTCCCGGGGTTCTTTTCACCTTTCCCTCACGGTACTATGCGCTATCGGTCCATATCAGTGTTTCGCCTTGGAGGGTGGTCCCCCCAGCTTCCCACAGGGTTTCTCGTGTCCCGTGGTACTCTGGATCCTGCTCCATGCATTCGCTTACGCCTACGAGGCTCTCACTCTCTCTGGCTGAGCTTCCCAGCTCATTCTGCTTCACTCATGCATTTGATAGCAGTCCACAACCCCGGATTGGTTTCCCATTCCGGTTTGGGCTCTGCCCCGTTCGCTCGCCGCTACTAGGGGTATCTCTGTTGATTCCTTTTCCTCCGGCTACTTAGATGTTTCAGTTCACCGGGTGCCCTTCCTCATAGAGGATGACAGCACTACTGCTGCCGGGTTTCCCCATTCGGAGATCTGCGGGTCAAAGGTTACTTGCACCTCACCGCAGCTTATCGCAGCTTATCGCGTCCTTCTTCGGCTGATATGGCCAAGGCATCCGCCGTACGCCCTTACTTACTTGACTATTTCTATAAACAAGAATTCAAGGTTCGTTAAGTTCTCTTTTTAAAAAAGAGGTATTTCTAACATTTTTATGCAGTTGTCAAGGTACGATGATAAAAAAGTTTGGTGGAGATGAGGAGAATCGAACTCCTGACCCCCTGCTTGCAAGGCAGGTGCTCTCCCAGCTGAGCTACACCCCCACTGATGTACGGCTTCCTCTTAACAGAAAGAGGCGTGTCGGTACAACATCAAAGGGCTTGCCGATTGTCCGTACTCTAGATGACTATTTCGGGTATATCGGTTTGCCATGGTGGGCCTAGGTGGACTCGAACCACCGACCTCACGCTTATCAGGCGTGCGCTCTAACCAGCTGAGCTATAGGCCC
>NZ_JBHYRR010000006.1:0-111956 GCF_047974155.1 Megasphaera jansseni
TTGTCGTATGGGATTAAAAATATCAATCCATCGCGATGAACGATGAACTACGAACGAAAAACTTTTAAGTTAAAGGGACCGCGCATGATGGCAGAAGCCTTCATGCGACAGTCCCTTTTTAAGTGGCTAGCAGTTAGTGGCTGCATTTCTTGGCATTATACTGATCAATGACGCTGATATCGTAGTTCCATTCTGGATGCGGATTCGTTTTTCTTTTTTCTTCATAGTCTTGCAATACAAACGCCACATATTTAGAAAGACAGACTAAGGCAATGATATTGAAAAATACCATAAACGCAGTGGCGAAATCGGCTAATTCCCAGAGCGACGGTACGGGCATGATGGCTCCGAAAACAATAAGGAAACAACTGAAAATACGCCAGCCGTTAATCATCTTTTTGCCGCCTTTCGGGAACAGCCAGCTCAAATTGACTTCGCCATAATAGATGTCGGCCAGCAGTGTCGTATAGCCAAACAAGAACATGGCAAAGAATACGATCCATCGTCCCCAATCGCCAAAGGATGCGGCAAAGGCAGCCTGCGTAAGCTGGATACCGGTGAAACCCAAGCCTAATTGGTCAGAAATCAAGATGCAAAAAGCCGTACAACTACAGACAACGATGGTCGTCGTAAAGCATCCCAGCATCCCGTTCAACCCCTGATTAACCGGATGTTTTACATTGGCAGCAGCATGCATGCTCGGCGTCGTACCATTGCCGGCATCATTGCTGAACAGGCCGCGGGCCACCCCATAGCGAAAAGCCTGCTGTACCGTGAAACCAGCTACCCCACCGCCAACTTGACCGATGCCAAACGCCGAATCAATAATTAATCGGAGAACGGTAAAGAAGTAATCAAAGTGCGTAACAATCACGAACAATGCCAGCACCAGGTAGAGAAAGGCCATGAACGGCACAATGTACGACGCTACCTCCGATAAGCGCTTGATACCACCAAAGATAACGGCTGCGACTAATACCATGACACAAGCACCGGCCATGCCAGGATGCACGGGAAGGATACCTGTAACAGAGACCGAAATAGAATTGCTCTGAATCATGACGTAAATACAGCCGATACCTACGATGAGAGAAATAGAAAACAACGCAGCCAGCCATTTGCTGTGCAGGCCTTTTTCTATATAATAGGCCGGACCGCCACGATAGGTACCATCTTCATTCTTCTCGCGGAATACCTGCCCCAGGACGGCTTCACTAAAGATAATCGGCATGCCGAAGACTGAAGTAACCCACATCCAGAAGATTGCCCCTGGGCCACCGGAAGCCAAGGCCGTTGCAACGCCGACCAGGCTGCCTGTACCCACTTCCGAACCGACTGCCGCACAGAGTGCGCCAAATCCAGAAACCCCATTTTTCCCTGAATTCTTGCTGCTCAAATTAGAAATCAATTTAGGAAAATAGCGGATTTGCGGCATTTTCAATCGTATGGTGATAAAAACGCCGAAGCCTAATAAAATTCCGGCCACCAGCCAACCCCAAAAGATAGCATTGATACTCTTAATAATGGCAATGAATTCCATAATACACACACCTTTCTTTAGCTATTTAAAAATTCTCAACGTGAATATCTTTAATGCAATTATAGTATTTCAGGCAGTCATAAAATATATAATAAATGGCCAAAAATATAACTATATTGATTTATTTCCTAATATAAATAAAGATAGCGTTGCCAATGAAAATACATTAGCAACGCTATTTTAAGCCAAAAAGGAGTGTGTTAAATGATAGAAGAAAATATAATTATATTAAAAGCTGGGAAACAACCCGTCCCAAACGATGCGACGATAATTTTCTTTATCCGTATCGCCTTCTGTAGAGAAACAAAGTATGTCCGACTGTTCCGTGATCTGGAGTTGTTCCCGTAATTCGCGAAGGCTGGGATTTTGCAACAGTTCGGCCACAAAACCCGTCGTAACGGCCCCGCTTTCGCCGGAGATGACTCTCGGATCATCCCCCATGGGGTTGCCTAAGACGCGCATCCCCTTAGCGGCAACCCAATCCGGGACAGAAACGAAGTGATCGGCATGGTCTTTTAAGATATCCCAGCCAATCGTACACGGCTCACCACAGCAGAGACCGGCCATAATAGAATCCATATCCCCTTTGACGACATGGAGTGTACCGTCATTAGCCGCTGCCGTACGATAAATGCAATCGGCCTTATTGGGTTCGACAATCGTTATGATAGGCCGCTTGTCATCGCCATATACGGAAGAGAAAAAACCAGTAAGCGCACCGGACATCGCACCTACGCCGGCTTGAAGGAAAATATGGGTAAGGGGCTCGTGCCGCAATTGCTGATAGGCTTCGTAGGCCATCGTCATATAGCCTTGCATAATCCACCCCGGGATTTCTGTATACCCGTCCCAGGCCGTATCCTGAACAAATACCCAGCCGTTGGCTTCCGCCTGTTTGGCTGCAAAACGCACGGTATCATCGTAGTTAAGGTCCGTAATCGAAGCTTCAGCGCCCAGTTTCTGGATATTATGAAGCCGCTCTTCGGCACTGCCTTTCGGCATATAGATGACGGCCTTCTGCCCCAGACGATTCGCCGTCCAGGCAATGCCGCGCCCATGGTTGCCATCGGTCGCCGTAACAAACGTCAAGGGTCCTAATTTTTCTTTAATGGCAGGCGAAGTAATTTTTTCATAGGACAGTTCGCTGATGTCAACGCCTAATTTTTTGGCAATATAACTGGCGATGCAAAAACTGCCCCCCAAACCCTTAAAAGCATTCAGGCCAAAACGATAACTTTCGTCTTTGACATGAATACGCTGGACGCCCAAACAGGCTGCCAGATTTTTTAAATCAGCCAGCGGCGTTTCCTGATAATCGGGAAAACTTTGATGAAATGCCTGTACTTTTTGAGCCACGGCCAGGCTGAATGACGAGGTATCCGACAAGGTACCTTGATGATCGAGATGAACCGCTTTAATCGTTTCCTGCATGATGATATCCTCCTATTGCAAACGGATTTTGACGATTTCTGCCAAGATGGCGGCACCGGTCGTCAAAATCGAATCATTATAGTTGAAGTTGGGATTGTGAAGCATCGTATTTTCCGAAGGAACGGCAGAGGGACCACTGCCGAGGAAGAAATAGGCCCCTGGAATATGTTCCAGGAAATGGGCAAAATCTTCAGAAATCGTCGATGGCTCACACGAAGCATCGACATTTTCTGCCCCTACGATGCGGCGGGCTGCCTGCGCGACGATGTCCGCTTGTTCAGCCGTATTCAGCGTAGGTGCAAATTCATGGGTATATGAGAAATCACAACCGGCGCCATTCAATTCACAAGTCTTTTCGCAAATCACCCGCATCCTGTCTTCGATGAGTTGCTGCATCGCCGGCGAATAGCTGCGGGTATCCCCCAGAAGGGTTACATGAGACGGAATGGCATTATGAGCGCCATCGGTAAACAATTCGGTACACGATACGACGACCGGCTGCAGGGGATCGGCGGATCGGGAGGCAATCGTCTGGAGCTGCATAATGATTTCTGCTGCCGTGACTAACGGGTCGATGCCCATATGCGGGCTCGAAGCATGGGCCCCCTTGCCGTGAATCTGTATGGTAAAGTTATCTTCACTGGCCATGATACCCCCGGCCCGGACGTGTACTTTACCGGCCTGGATTGCCGGCATATTATGTAGTCCATAGATTTCGTCCATGGGAAAATGTTCCAGCAATCCGTCGTTTAACATGGCCTGAGCCCCCTTGCCCGGTTCTTCTGCCGGTTGGAAGACAAACCGGACGGTCCCATTGAAATCGTTAGCTTGTGACAACAGCCAGGCTGCCCCTAACAGCTGCGTCATATGGCCATCGTGACCACAAGCGTGCATACAGCCGGGATGCCGGGATTTCCAATCCGATTCCCCCTGTTCTTCGATAGGATTCGCATCCATATCGCTGCGCAGGCCAATACAACGTCCCCCATTCCCGGCCTTTAAAGTGCCGACCACGCCGGTCTTGCCAATATGAGTGGCAACGTCTATCCCCATCTGTTCCAATTGGTCAGCAATAAATGCCGCCGTTTGTGTTTCGTTAAATGCCGTTTCTGGATATTGATGGAAATGGTGCCGCCAAATTACGAGTTGTTGTTCAAAATTCTTTCTATTCATCCTATCACTCCCCTGTGTCCCAGATGATAGTATAATCTGTTGTCAATTACATTATATTGATATTCACGTCGTCAATATACGAATATATAAGACAAAAATATCGCTATTTTGATGGATTTTCTTGTCTTTTCTATATTATCCTCTTATAATGGATTATAATCGTTGGTTTATATACAGGAAGTGAAGGGAAAGTTATGCAAATATTTGATATTCCGATTGATAAGACACAAAAAGAAGCTACCCGCCATGGCAGTTTCACTTTTCCTGTCGGCATCTATGAAACACAGCTGGATTTGAATGTACTCGGCTACGTCAATTGGCACTGGCATGATGAAATGCAATATGCTTATGTCACGGTAGGAACGGTTTCTTTCTATGTCAACCGGACTAAAATAACTTTAAAACAAGGGCAAGGTATTTTTATTAACAGCGGCGTCTTACACATGGCCAAGGCGGCAGGCCGTCCCGATTCCACCTATGTATGCATCGATGTCCATCCCACATTATTACGAGGTTATCCGGGAAATGCCGTTGACCAGAAATACATCCGGCCCTACCTAAAAAATGAACAGTTTACGTACTGCGTATTTCAGGATGCTCAGCCGGATGAACGAAAACTGCTGGAACACCTGCAGGAAATATTTAAAGAATACTCTCGCCAGGAACGCGGCTATGAATATAAAATCTATGTCCATCTCCTCATCATCTGGTGGGAATTGATTCACCTTTCCGTTCCCGAAGTCGACACCAGTCCCGTTTCCAGTACCGATAATGAGCGCCTGAAAACATTGCTCTCCTATATCCAGGAACATTATAAGGAAAAATTGACTTTACAAGAATGTGCCAACTCGATTGGCCTTTGTACCAGTGAATGTTGCCGTTTTTTCAAGCGTTCCATGAATTGCACTATTTTTACGTACCTCACCAACTATCGCATCGAGCAGAGCATCTCCACGCTACTTTCAACCACTAAATCGATCAGTGAAGTGGCGTATGACAACGGTTTTAGTTCAACCAGTTATTTTATCGACAAATTCCATAAAAAAACAGGCCGCACTCCGTTGGAATTTCGTAAAAATCATAACAAGGGCTATTACCTATAACGCGAAAAGGCTGCCGTCGCATAACCCATTCGTTCCTGCGTCGGCAGTCTTTTCGTTTCTACTCTATTATTCTACTATACACTTTGAGGAAGGTTTCACCTTATTTCGCAGCCAGTTCTGCCAGGACGTCCAGTAATACAGCCGCCCCATGGCAGATATCTTCATCCTTCGTGAATTCGTCCGGGTTATGGCTGATGCCATGGACACTGGGAACAAAAATCATGGCCGTCGGGCAAATGCGAGCAATCATCTGTGCATCCTGCCCTGCTCCTGAAGTCATGCGTTTGACAGAAAAGCCATGATTTTCAGCTACTTTTTCTATGAGCCGGCAAATCGTTTCATCAAAATCTACCGGATCAAAACAGGTCATCTGCTGTGTCGTAATCTGGACATGGTCTTCGCTAGCGACCTGTTTGATATAATCTGCCAGTTTCTTTTCATCGCTATCGAGTTTTTCTTTATTCGGATTGCGCAGATCTACGGTAAAGACGGCTTTAGACGGAATGACATTGACGGCATTCGGTTTGAATTCCATAGTCCCTACGGTAGCCATGCCGCCAGACTTTTCTACCAGTTCCCGCGCAAATACATTGATACGGGCAGCGGCCAGACCGGCGTCGGCACGGAGCTTCGTCGGAGTGGTACCCGCATGGTTGGCCATCCCTTCAATGGTTACGCGCTGCCAATGGATGCCCTGTAAATTTTCTACGGCACCGATGCTGATGCCTTCTATATCCATGATAGGGCCTTGTTCTACGTGAAGTTCTACAAACGCTTCGGGCTTCAGAAATCCCGGTTCTACGGTACCGGCATAGCCGATGCGTTTTAATTCTTCCCCCAGTATCGTCCCGTCAGTACCGACCGACGCTAAGGCATCTTTTGTCGACATGCCTCCGGCATAGACCAGAGAGCCCATCATATCGGGAGAATAACGGACCCCTTCTTCATTGGTAAAAGCACCTACTACCAGGGGATGTTTCGTCTTTACGCCGGCTTCTTTCATCGCCTGGATGACTTCGATGCCGGAAATGACGCCGAGGCAGCCATCGTATCGGCCGGCATTGATGACGGTATCAATATGGGACCCCGTCATAACGGGCTTTTCATTTTTATTTTCTTCGGTTTCCCAAATGCCAAAAATATTGCCGATATAGTCGACGACGACCTTAAGGCCTGCTTCCTTCATCCAGCTGACGACCAAATCGCGTCCCTGTTTTTCCGTATCCGAAGCGGCCAAGCGAGTACGCCGTCCCTGTTCATCAATGCCTACCTGGCCTAATTCGTGGATACGGCTGATAATCTTTTGTCCATTAACTTGTATCTGCATGATATCTGCTCCTCTCTGAACCAACTCTTTGCAATTCCTTTTGATGGCTTAATTATAAAAAAAAATAGGAGCCGGAGATATACGAAAGAAGGACAAAAATATCATTATATTGAGAAACCATCAACGGCTCACGGTCGGCCCTTCATCTGTCAGATACCGTATCTTCAAAAAAAAAAATCCCGTCAGCCTGCCGCTGACGGGAGAAACCGAGGGTTCGGTTAAATTCAATATGGTGCGCCTAGAAGGATTCGAACCTTCGCACCCGGTTCCGGAGACCGGTGCTCTATCCCCTGAGCTATAGGCGCAAGTAAGTGGTGACCCAGTAGGGATTCGAACCCTAGACCCACAGCTTAGAAGGCTGTTGCTCTATCCAGCTGAGCTACTGAGTCTCAAAAAATGGAGCGGGTGATGGGAATCGAACCCACATAACCAGCTTGGAAGGCTGGCGCTCTACCACTGAGCTACACCCGCATCGGTCGGTAATGGTCGGAGCAGCAGGATTTGAACCTGCGACCCCCTGGTCCCAAGCCAGGTGCGCTACCAAACTGCGCTATGCCCCGCCAACAAAAAATATTATACAAGAAACGAGATGATTTGTCAACGTTTTTTTGTAACCATTGCCAACAAGTCATATTCCGAGTACAATAAAGGTAATACGACTTATTAGGAGGTAATAATGTATGCCTAGTGCAATGAGTATTCATTTTGAATCGGATCATCCTTTCATCGCCGTTCCCTTGGAATGTGAAACTATCGAAGATTTGCAGGACCGGATCGACGAAATCTTAAAGAAACCTTATGATATGATTGCCTTTGATGCCGGCTGTTTCAATGGCACCATCAATTTGTCCCAGCTCTGGAATGCCCTGCTGTTCATCGCCCGTGATGCCGAACAGCCGTCGGTCCTCTTCTCGTGCGATAAGAGCAAATTGCCGGAAATGTATCAGACCGACAACGACTACGCGACGATCCTGCGCTTTGCCATCCGCTCGGCCCTCATCGATGCCGTCAAAATCGAAGGCAGCCTCGACGAAGATGACATCGATGATATCGCCGGCCAGGCCGTCGACCTGGGCAGCGTCCCTATCATCGTCATCCGCGCCGACCAGGGTGCCAAGGCGGACGAATTAGTCCAGAAAATGGAAAGCCGCTGGGACCTGGAAGCCAAGACCTTTGAACTGGCTGTCCCCGTTAAAACGCAGGAAGATATCCAGGCTCTGGAAGATGCGGCTAAAGCCTTCCATGAAGCCCACCACGACGCAACGGTCATTCCGCATCCCATCGGCAAAATCGCCAAAGAAGCGATGCTCCAGGGCCAGACCTTCGGCGCGCCCCTGCTCTACACGACAGACGGCGAAGAAACGGAAACCCTGCCGACCAGCACGGCTATCCATAAACTGCTCCATCCGGAAGAATAATAGAAAAAAGGGGCTGTCGCACGAAGGTTTTTGCCATCATGCGAGGCCCCTTCAACTTAAAAGTTTTTCGTTCGTAGTTCATCGTTCATCGCGATGGATTGATATTTTTAATCCCATACGACAAACGATGAACGACCTACGATCAACGTAAAAAGAGGCTGTCTTAATGCGACAGCCTCTTTTTCCTACTGCAAATTCTTGGTCAACAGCTGGTTGACGACGCCGGGGTTAGCCCGGCCTTTTGTTTCTTTCATGATCTGGCCGACGAGGAAGCCGATGGCTTTCTTCTTGCCGGCTTTGTAGTCAGCGACAGACTGCGGGTTGGCAGCGATGACTTTCTTGACCATGTCTTCCAGGGCACCGGTATCGGTAATCTGGACCAGGCCCTGTTCTTTGACGACGACATCCGCCGTTTTGCCGGATTTCCACATTTCCGGCAGGACTTTCTTGGCAATCTTGCCGGAGATGGTCCCTTTGGCGATGAGTTTCAACAGGCCGGCCAAATCAGCCGGTTTAACCGGCGAAGCGGAAATGTCGATGTTTTCTTCGTTCAGTTTCTTGGCGAATTCACCGAGCATCCAGTTGGCGGCTTCTTTGGCATCGACGCCTTCTTTGACGACGGCTTCAAAGTAATCGGCCGTCTGTTTTTCCAGGGTCAGCAAGTTGGCGTCGTATTCGGACAAGCCCAATTCATCCTGGAAGCGCTGGCAGCGTGCATCGGGCATTTCCGGCAGTTCCTGGCGGACCTGTTCAATATATTCCGGCGACACTTCGATAGGAATGAGGTCCGGTTCCGGGAAGTAACGATAGTCGCTGTCCCCTTCTTTGACACGCTGGAGGATGGTAATGCCCTTGGCTTCATCCCAGCCGCGCGTAGCCTGCTGGATGGTACCGCCTTCGTCGAGGATCTGAGCCTGACGGACGGCTTCGTATTCAATCCCCTTCTGAACGGCGCTGAAGGAGTTGATGTTCTTGATTTCCGTCTTGGTCCCTAATTTATCCGAACCGACGGGACGAACGGAGATATTGGCGTCACAGCGCATACTGCCTTCTTCGAGGCGGCAGTCGGAAACGCCGAGATACTGCATGATGGAACGCAGTTTTTCCAGATAGGCTCTGGCTTCGGCACCGCTGCGCAGTTCCGGTTCACCGACGATTTCCAGGAGCGGTACGCCTGTACGGTTATAGTCGACGCTGGTCGAATCAGAGTTCGCAATGCTGCCGCCGCTGTGGACGAGTTTGCCTGCGTCTTCTTCCATGTGGATACGGGTCAGGTGGATGCGGCGCTGTTTGCCGTCGACGTCGATGTCGATATAGCCGCCTTTACAAATCGGCAGGTCAAACTGGGACGTCTGGAAGTTCTTCGGCAAATCGGGATAGTAATAGTTCTTGCGGTCGAATTTGCTGAACGGCAGGATGTCGCAGTGCAAGGCCAGGCCGGCTTTGACAGCATAATGCAAAACTTCTTTATTGAGTACGGGCAGGACACCGGGCAGGCCCAGGCAGACCGGGCAGACGTGGGTATTCGGTTCGGCGCCGAATTCAGTGCTGCAGCCGCAGAAAATCTTAGTTTTCGTTTTTAATTCGACATGGACTTCCAAGCCGATAACGGATTCGTATTTCATCTAAATTTCAACCTCCCCCATGGGCGACGGCTTGCGAAGGTCCGTCCGATTCTGTTCAAACGTATAGGCTACGCGAAGCAGTGTGGCTTCGTCCAGGGCCTTGCCGATGAGCTGCATGCCGATGGGCAGGCCGTCTTTATAGCCGCAGGGAATGCTGAGGCCCGGCAGGCCGGCCAGGTTCAACGTGACCGTGCAGACGTCACCGAGATACATAGCCAGCGGATTACCGCTGTTCTGGCCAATCTTGAAGGCCGTATCCGGCGCCGTCGGCGTCAGCAGGACGTCGCATTTCTTCAGGGCTTCGTCGTAGTCCTGTTTAATCAGGGTACGGACTTTCATAGCCCGCAGGTAATAGGCATCGTAATAACCGGAACTGAGGACGTACGTACCGAGGAGGATACGGCGTTTGACTTCATCGCCGAAGCCTTCCGTACGGGTCTTGATGTACATGTCAACGATATCCTTGCCGTCGACGCGCATGCCAAAACCGACGCCGTCATAACGGGCCAGGTTGGAGCTGGCTTCGGCCGGCGCGATGATATAGTAAGCGGCAATGCCGTATTTCATGTGCGGCATGCTGACCGGTACGATTTCAGCACCGAGTTTCTTATACGTTTCGATAGCGTCTTCCAGGGCCTTGCGGCAGGTATCATCGAGGCCTTCGCCAAAGAATTCAGCAGGGACGCCGATTTTCATGCCCTTGACGTCATTGACCAAAGCCTGTTTATAATCTTTTTCGGCCTGCGGGATAGACGTCGAATCCTTGGCATCGTGGCCGGCAATGGCGTTGAGGACGATGGCGCAGTCGGCTACGTCATTGGTAAAGGTACCGATCTGGTCCAGCGACGAAGCAAAAGCGATGAGGCCATAACGGGAAATGAGGCCGTACGTCGGTTTAAGGCCAACGACACCGCAGTACGAAGCCGGCTGACGAACGGATCCGCCCGTATCCGAGCCGAGGGCCCAGACTGTTTCGCCCGAAGCGACAGCGGCAGCCGAACCGCCCGACGAACCGCCGGGGACGCAATCGAGGTTCCACGGGTTATGAGTCAGCTGGAAAGCCGAGTTTTCTGTCGAACTGCCCATGGCGAATTCGTCCATATTGGTCTTGCCCAGGCTGACATAATCAGCAGCCATCAATTTTTCGATGACCGTCGCATTGTACGGCGATGTAAAGTTTTCCAGCATCTTCGATGCACACGTAGCCTTCTGGCCTTTGATGCAGATGTTGTCCTTGATGGCACCGGGAATCCCGGCAAGGTCACTGATGGTTTCGCCAGCTGCGATTTTGGCATCGACAGCGGCAGCCGCTTCCAGGGCATAGTCGCGGTTATCCGACAAAAATGCCTGTACTTTCGGTTCTACTGTATCTTTATGTGCAAGAAAAGCCTTGGTCAATTCAACAGCCGATACGTCGCCGTTGACCAGTTTTTCATGCAGTTCATGGATAGTTAACATACATACGCCTCCCTGTTAATCCTGGATGACTTTCGGAACTTTAAAATAGCCATCAGCCTGTTCCGGCGCATTCTGAAGCGCTTTTTCATTGGCCAGCGACGGCTGGGGAACGTCGTCGCGCATGACGTTGGACATGGATACGGCATGGGCCGTCGGTTTGACATCGGTCACATTGACCTGGCTCAAGAGATCCATGTACGATAAAATGTCGTTCAGCTGTTTCCCGACCGTTTCCATCTGGTCTTCCTTGACTTCCAGGCGGGACAACAGTGCGATTTTCTTTATTTCTTCGGCACTGATTTTCATACTGACACTCCTTGCAGAAATTTTTAGCGTGACAAATCGTAACTGTTTGTCAAAATTCAACACATATATAATTTAATCACCTTTTGCCATATTTTGCAAGCCTCATCGCCTGTATATGCGATACCGTAGGGGCTCGCACGTGGCGAGCCCGTCAGCGAATCCGGTGCATAGTCGGGATTTATGACGGACGGCGCAGACTACAGGATGTGAACAGAGGCTGTCGCATGAAGACAGCCTCTGTTTGAGTATTAAGTTTGCAGTTTGTAGTTACTGGCCGCTAACGGCTAACCGCTAAGATCATACACTCATCGGCGTCATATAGATGTAGACCCCTTTGAGGTTGACCAGGTCGAGGCCCATCTGGGTATAGGCGACGTGGAGTGCCTGTTCCGAGAGGGCGACGTTCTTCAATTTATCACCGGCTTCAACGACTTGTTCCGCTGCCGGGTCGACGGGGATGACGCGGAGGACGACGCCGTTGTATTCCAAACGGAATGTACCTTGTCCATCGGGCGTCTTGAGGGACGTCATATACTTGCGGTCCTGTGTCGAAGTCTGATTCGGTTCCGGCATACGCATGCCTGTCGGCGACAAGATGACCGTCTGAGTCCTGCTTTCAATGCCATACGTCCCATACTGTTTGACTTGCCCTTCTCCATCGACGCGGAAGACTGGCAGGGCCGATTCCATCTTGTCCTGCGGACGGCGGGCGCCTTCGACGTAACGCGTCGTCTGGTCCGGCTTCTGAGGCTGGTCAAAGTGGATGACCGCCTGGCCGGTCGGATGGAAGACGTAGTTGCCGACCTGAGTCCCCTGCCCGTTATTATCGTAGACAGGCGTCCCATTGATGGTCGAATCGACCGTATAGTAATGGTCTTTCGAGCCCGGCGTATCCGGCAGGGCCTGACCGATGCCATAGCCACCGGTAACAGTTTCCCCATAAGGCAGCTGGCTGTTGATAGCCTCGCTGCTGCCCGGATGATTCGGGTCCGTCACCGTATAGATGATGTCATCAAAGGTAGAACCACTGCCGTCGACGTGGAAATAGACGTCTTTCGGCGTAATGGTCAGCTTGGCATTGCCGCCGGTGATGTCATAGTTCTTGAGGAAATCGCTGCCACTGACATTCGTCGTGAAATCGTAATCGCCGACATGATTAGTCCGCGTATTGTCATCCAAATAACCGCCACCGTAGTTACCGTAGTCATAGACCAGGTTCGTGTCGGTATCCCCATTCGTCAAGCCGGAAACAGTCGATGTCGTTTCCTTGACTGTACCATAATCAGTGGTCACATCGCCCGTCGTAATCGTGAGCGGTGCTTTCGTAATCGTTTCTTTCCCGGCGTTATGGACGATGGTATAATTCTTCAGTGTAGTGTCAGGACTTGTTTCAGCCGTATTATACGTCGTCGTGATGTCATAAGAACCAACATCATTGGTCCGCGACTGATTATCTACCAGTGCATCCGACGTATCCTGAATATTCAAATCCTTCAAAATCTGTTCCGGGTCATCGCCATTGACAGCGGCCGTCTTCAAGTCTCGGACTTGAGAAGCCTGGGTCAAATCGGCAATGACTCCGGCTACGTCGCCATAAGTTCTGCTATTGCCAGTCGTATCAATGTACAACGTAGCTGGATTGATGATGATTTTCCCAGTAATTGTAACATCATAGTTATTATAAGCATCGGTACCATCTTCGTGCTGGATACCGCCGCCACTATAACTCAAGGAATTATCGTATTCACCGACATCGGCTGTGGTCCGGCCATTGCGGTTCGTCTGATACGGCGTATCGCCTTCTGTGACAGCTATTTTAAAGCCATCGGTATCGATAGAATCCCCATTGACAAGGACTGGCGTCGAAATCTCCGCAAAATGCTGCGTACTATCGCCATACGTCTGCGTCATTTCATTGGTGACCGTAATGGCCTTCGGGGTCAACACTACATCCGAATCATGGATAGTAACATCGTAATCACCAAGGACAGCCTGATTGGCAACATCCAAAGCATAACTGCCATACGTACCATCATCGTTGCGGATGACGTCTGCGGTATGGTCATACAAACCGTCGCCATCTTTATCGGTATAGGCCCCTGTCGTGTAGGATAATTTCAAATGATTCAGTAAAGTATCCGCATCATCTCCATTGACGGCACCAGTAAAGGTCGATTGATAGTTCGTATCGACAGTGCCATATTCCGTCGTTTTTTCTGCTGTCGTGACCTCAGCCTTCGCTTTATTGACCGTAATCGTTCCCGGCGTATAAGACACATCGTAATTCTTCAAGCTGCCTTGCGGATCCGTAACAGAAGACCCAACTGTCAAATCATAGCCGATGATATGGCCATTGTCATCATAGCGTACATGGTTTGTCTTCGTTCCTTCATCGGCATAAGCATCCGTACTATACTGGAGCTGCAATTGATTTTTCAAATCGTCATTCGTATTGCCATTTACAGCACCCGATACAGTCGAATCGTACTGACCATATCGACTGACATCCCCATAAGTAATGTCAGAGCTGCCAGCTTCTACCGTCAGTTTAGCTTTATGGACGACAGACGCTGCACCATCTACGACAATCTGGTAGTTAGTCAAGGTCTTATCCGTAGTCCCACTGAGAGTGTAATTTCCAGCATCCTTGGTGACGATTCCTTGTGCTATATTGGCAGCATCGGTTTCAGCCCCGGTATTGGTGTAAGTGATGTCTCCATTGGTGATAGCCTTGGTCACTACATCTGTGCTGTCCCCGTTGGCCATGGTCAGCTTGCTGACATCGTAACCGTATTCACTGGTATCGAAAGCCGTACCATACGTGGTGGATACGTCGTTGAACTTCAGATGGATTTCTGCCTGATTGACCTTTGCCGTGCCTGTCAGCTTAGAGTTGACCTTATCGATTTCGTAGTTGACAGCCGTATCTCCGCTGAGAGTGAATTCTCCCGTCAAATCATAACTGCCCACATCCTGGGTCTTTACGCCGGGATTGTTGGCATCGGTTTTCATCCCACCGTTGGTGTAGGTGACGGAAATCCGGTTGTTTTCCACATCGTCCACCGTATCCCCGTTGACGTTGCCTTCCAGGGTATAGGTGTAAGGAGTCCAGGTATCAGAACCGTAAGTGGCACTGGTGTCCCCTACAGTGAGAGTCAGTTTCGCCTTTTCCACCGTGGAAGTACCGTTGTTGACGGTAACATTGTAGTCGCTGAGTGTACTGCTGGGCGTTCCCTCAAGGGCATAGGTCCCAGCATTCTGAGTCACGGCCCCTTTGGCAATCTTGTCCGCATCGGTGGCATCTCCGGTGTTGGTGTAGCTGAGGAAGCTGTCTCCCAATACGGTAGACCGAGTATCCCCGTTCACCAGCCCGTTGGCGGAATCGATGGTATAGCTGTAAGTATTGGGATCAAAGGCCGTGCCGTAAGTAGTGGATACATCCCCCACATTCAACACCAGTGGGGCCTTGTCCACGGTAATAGTGCCGCTGCCGGTGACCTCATAGTTGGCGGAAGCATCGCTGCCGTCGCTGGACTTTACCTCTGCACTGGAAGTCAGATATTGGTCTTCATATTTGCCTACATGGGCCGTATCGTTGCTGCCTTTGCTCGTGGCATAAGTGCCATCAGTGGAAATGGTATACTTGATATCGCTATCAGCCAGAGTATCTCCGTTTACCAGCTGGTTCTTGTCATAAGAAGGCGTCCCGCTCTTCACAGTGGTATTGCCATAGGTCTGGGTAGCATCGGTGCTGATATTCAATGTTTTCCGGGTGATTTCCACTTCCCCAGCATTGGCATCCTTGTCATACCCGTTTAGGGTCTTGACCCCATCCTGATAGGCCACATCCATCACATAAAAGGCTCTGTTACCATCGGTAGCAGTCTTGTATGCATCTGACCCTTCTACTTTTTCATTACCGTTGGTCCGGGTAGCCGTTGCGGCAGCGCCATCACTGGATACGCTGACCGTAGAGAGGCCCGTCTTCGTTCCGTCCGAACTGGTCACATAAGTCAGATAACTGGATTCATCGAAGTTTTTGAAGCTGGTTACATCGATGTCATTCCCGCTGGAATCCTTATAGGTAGCCTTAGAGGTCAGCGTGTCCGCCATCGTTTCTTCAGACAAGGTATCTCCATAGGTCTTGGAAGCATAGCCCCCGGAAATAGTAATCACCGGAGTCATCTGGAAGATGAACTTGTTGCTGCTGGTATCCGTATAGTCCGTCAGCGTTTTATTGGAACTGTTGGCAGTCACCGTGCTGTTGGCATCGGATTTGGCCGTCCACTGGGCATTGGTGCCGCTAATCAGATTGCTACCCAGGCTGGTACCATAGTCGCTGGGGGAATTCACATAGACCTGCCAGGTGCTGCCGGTGCCAGTGGTGATGGCAGATGTGCCGGTGGTGCTGTTTACCAGGGACCCCTGGCTGCCCTGAGCATCGATAACGACAGCACCCTTATCAGCGCTGGCAGCAGCCAGGGTGCCAGCGGTAGCATTCCCATTATAGTCCACACCGGCACCCAGTGTGATTCTACCTTTGTCTCCCGTAGAAGTAAGGCTGATTTTGCCGCCGCGGGTAGTTGTTGTTCCATCAGTATTAGAGACTGTATAGGTATTGGATGTAATCCCATGGACTTCGATATTACCGGCAGACTCAATAGTTACGCTATCCTTGTATTTATCATCCAGGGTAGTAGAAGTATCCGTTTCTTCGCTTTCGCCGGAATGGATTTCGCCGCCTACGGTGACACCATTTCCGGAAATGTACAGCCCATGGTCTACATATACAGTACCATGATAATAATCAGTAACGTTGTTATTGTCAGTTCCTACAGTCACAGCCCCGGTGCTTTCGATATTCACCGTATCCAGGGCCTTGGCCTTACCAATGTCTCCCTGGAGTTTGACTTCACCACTGCCGGCTTTGATATTCAAACTAGAATTAGCCAGGTTGGTTTCCTTTACAAAGCCAACAGTAGTAGCCCCGCCCATGGCTCCATCATCCCATTTGCCATGAGTACCATACCCTACGGTCAGGAATGGAGAACTGTTATCCGGCTGAGAACGGGTAACATCAACACGGTTCCCATCCGTAGCCTTTACCTTTTCAGACCAGGTATCCCAGTTCACAAAGCCATAGACGTTGCTTCCCTTGTTATACGTATAGGTCTTTCCATCACTGTCTAATGATACCGTACTCCAGTCAGAACCGGCATTGCTGTAGAACTGGGTTCCCTTTCCATTATTGGCTTCCCCTTCGGGCCCGGTAACCCAGTACATCCCATCCTGATAGGTTGGGTCATCGGGCATTCCCCAGTAAGAGTAGGGATACAGTTTATCGTTGTTTGTGGATCCCGTTTTATGCAATACACCGGATCCACGACCGCCAACCCAGAGATACTGCTGTCCGTTTGGTGTGGTCAAAGAGTTTTCCAGCACCGTTGTAATAGTAGCCAGATAGGAATCTCCCACAGCCGATTTACCGTTATTATACGTTTTCGTTTGCGGGTCGTACTTGGCCAGGTCTTCGGACACAAACCAATTGCTGGCAATAAGTTGCTTGATGTCATTGGTTAAATTCGTATAAGCGGTACTGCCATTACTCATTGTCGTAGTATCCGCACTGTTTTTCGCCAATATAAGGACACTGTCCGCCAAGCTTTGGATCTGTGCTTGTGTTAAAGCAGTAAATTTGCCTCCCACGTTATAACCTAACGCGTTATTATCTACTCCATTAACTTTAACAGAAGCTACCGTCAATGTATAGGAAGTACTCCCAACTGTAACAGTCGGGTTGGATGTCATATATCTGCTTAAAAAGCCAGCCGGATCTGAAACGGCCACATACTGTAAGTATTCTTTCGTAGACATTTTCCCTTCTGTAATAATTACAGAAGAATATCCCTTTCCCTTTGTTACACTGACAGCTGTCGAACTGCCGTCTCCCAGCCAGCGAATATTCTGGGTATCTGTTTCCTTGTCAAAGATGTAATGAGGCTCTCCATTGGAAAAGTCCGCTGTATCCGTTGTCGTTTTATAGCTGCCATCTTCATTCTTCGCATAGGTGCCATCTGAATTTTTCACATAGTTAACACCTTGGTAATGATAAGCCGGAACCGTATCAGAAGTCAGATATTCATTGACTTTATCAGCTGTGAGCTCATCCCAGGTAGTAGTGCCATAGACATAGGCACCATAGCTGTTACCGGAGTTTATGATTCCCGTAACAGTAATATCACCTTTAGTCCCATTTGTATTACTGGAATCAAGGGTCAAGGTGCCACCGTTAAGGCCGATGGCCACTTCCCCATTAAGCGTTATTTTTCCGCCATTGGTCTGGATCAGCCGGTCATCCTTTGCCCCATCTGCTGTACCACTGCTATCCACATGACCAAAATAGGTACCGACCGTATGGCCTGCAGGATCAGCAGTGCCAGTAAGAGTTCCTTTGCCATATCCCTTGGTCTTTGCTGTATCGCTGGTATATTTCACCGTCCCGCCGGAAGCGGAGGTGAAATACCCTCCATTGGTCTTTATGTCCGCATTGATGATTACTGCCCCAATCTGATCCCCGTCGCTGTCTCCATTCAATACTACATTCAACTTGTTGGACTTGGATGTGATATTCCCATTGATAGTAATATTCCGCATCGCGTCCAGGGTAAAAGTGGCATCATCGCCTGCGGTCTTATCAATATCATTTTTGACGATGATATTAGCCGATCCATTGGTGGCTGCTGCCTGGATGGTCACATTGGTACCAGCATTCAGCATTTTTTCCACCATATCGGTAGAAATCCAGGTCACGGCGCTGTTCACGGAAGAGGCATTGGCGGTGGTGGCATCGGGGTCGTTGTAGTCGATGGAAGCACTGCCGCTGGTGAAATCAGAATCTGCAGCAGTTTTCTTTTCGGCGCCACTGTAATTATTTGTTCCCGTCGGGTCGCTGTCGGCAATGATGACATCCAGCGGGTCCAGCAGCCATTCGCCGGCTTTGCCATTGACGCCTTTAGCGTCGATATGGAGGTTGTCCCCCAAACTCAGCACGTCGCCAGAGGTTTCAATCTTACCGCCATCGACGTCACCGCGTGCCAGCAGATTGGTATTGTCATGGACGATGGTCTTTTGACCGATGACTTTGATATTTCCTGCATCCTGGCCTGCTTCGGTGCCGGAGGCGTCCAGGGTACCGCTCACTTCCACCTGGCCGTTATCGCCACCGTCGAGGAGGATCTGGCCATTTTCGTTTTTACGCAGGGTCTTGGCTTCGATAGTGCCGTTGTTGTTGACGACCGTGCTGAGGACGTCGCCAGCGCTCTTGGCCGTCATGACGACGTAGCCGCCGTCCGCTTTGAGGCTGCCGCTGTTGAGAGCCTGGGATTTAGCCAGTTCGCCGTCGACGGTGAAATTGAGTTTGTCGTCATCTGCTGCGGAAAGAGTCAGGTTCTTGGCTGCCGCCATGGCGATGGTGCCGCCTTCATTGGTAATGTTGCCTTTGTTTTCGACGTTGGCTGCATGAAGGGCCACGAGGCCGCCTTGGGCTTTGATCTGGCCTTCATTGATGACAGACGCCGTCGAGTCCTTATCCAAGCTCAGGCCCAGGCTGTCTTTCCCATTGCCAAAGTTCTTCATGGCTTCATCATTGAGGCGGGCCGTCGATGCGACCAGGCCGCCGACGTCGACGCTGGAATTTTTGGTAAAGACGACGCCGTTCGGATTGACCAGGACGACGTTGCCATTGGCATTGAGATTGCCGGCAATGACCGACTGCTGGCCGCCAGTGACGCGGTTCAGGGAAATGGCATTACGGTCAGGCTGGGCATAGCGGACCGTTTCGTCCTTGTCGATATCGAATTTCGTCCAGTCAATAGCCATGCGCTGGCTATTCTGCTGAATCGTCATATTTTTGCCATCCTGGCTGATAGAGCCCTGACCGGAACGGATGTCAGCACCGGAGGGCATCGCCTGGACAGCCGTGCCGCCTAAAGCCATGGCCAAGAAGACCATGACCGTCAGTTTTTGTGTCCATTGTTTTTTGCTGTAGTATTTCATATATATCAATTTCGTTCCTTTCTTATATAAGTCAAAAAAAACGAGTGTATATTTTGTACTATAAACTATCTTTTAGAAATAGAAGCCCGTGCGGATCCAGAAGTGGCCGTTCGTGTGGCTGCGGTCGCTGAGCGGTTCTTCAGCGCCCAGGGGCCATGCATAGTCCATGCGGACGAACCAGTCATCATAACGCTTCCAGATGAGGCCGACGCCGATACCCTGGAGGTTACGGTGGTTCTTGGCTCCGGGATTGATGCTGCTGTCCTTATTGATCCAGATGCCGCCGTGTTCGAGGTAGGCAGCCAGCTGGAGCTGCTGTTCGTGTTTCTTCAGCGGCAGGAGCCAGCGCAGTTCAGCTCTTGTCAAATAACCCGTATCGCCGGACGCTTCGCTAGTCGGGTAGGCTTTGACGCCATAGGGACCGCCCAGGGAGAAGTGTTCCGACGAATCGAGGTTGGAAAAGGCATATTGGCCCTGTGCTGTCAAGAGTAAATAGAGCCGTTCGTTGATATCCTGATGGCGTTCGATATAGCCCCGCAGCTTTTCATAGGTCCCGGCCGTGCGTGAGCTGTCTGCCAGCCACTGGTCATAGGGATTAGACGAATAGAGGGATTTATTGGTAATATGCCCCCATTTGTAATCGACGCGCCAATTCGTCGCGCCTGCCGTATCCTGGTCATCGCCATACAAGGAGAAAACGATGGCATTGCCAGTCTTATCGCCATAGGTTGCACCAAAGCGACGGTATTCGTCCTTGATCTGGCTGTGTTCATAACGGACGCCGGTATATAAATTATGACGGCGTCCGCGGTCGATGGCATAATCAAAGCCAAGGGATGCGACACGAGACTGGCCGACACCGTCTAAATAAGAATATTCGTCACCCAAATCGTAGCTGAGAACGTTATAGCCGACAGTCATCTTCAGGCCATCCTGAATGACGGGAATCGTGTAATTAGCTCCCCAGTCAAACATGTGACGGCCTGAAGTGGAAATCCCGGCTATTAAATGGTCGCCTTCATGGGCCAGGTTACGGAAATCGTAGTCGATACCGTATTCGTTATAACCCATGGAGCGGCTGCCGTAATTGTCCCCTGAAACGAGGCCGTGTTTGCTCTGATACGGTTCGACGTCGAGCAGGACGTGGACCGTCCCCGGTTCCGATCCGGGGCTGAGTGTGACTTTGGCATCGGCTTCGGCTAAATCCGACAGGAGCCAAACGGCGCGTTCCAGGTTAGTCCGGGTTACATAATCACCGGGCTTCATGAATTTCGTCTGCCGATACAACGCTTTATTGCTGATATGTTCGGTGTGATGCTGCCCATCCTGGCTCTTCTGGCCGGTATGGTTCTGGATGGTCACATCGTCGATGCGGCCGATGACAACATCATACGTGACGACGCCGTCGGTGACATCCTGTGCCGGCAGGTAAGCCTTGGCAATGAGGTAGCCGCGGCTGCGGAAGTAGTTGGTCAGCGTATCAGCTCCTTGCTGTAAATCGGCAAAGGTCAGGTCCTTGCCCTTCTTATCGGCCAAGAGGTCTTGTAATTTCTGGTCTTCGACGACGTCCTGACCGGTAATCTTGAATTCCTTGACCCTGACTTTCGTCGTCGTATCCCTATTCAAAGCCGGCTTCTGCCCTTCCTGGATCTGTACGGAGCCGCTGCCATTGGCCATCTGCGAAGCCGTCAATCGCTGGCGGTCGCGCCATTCGTTCTGGAGCATCCCGGCGTCCGGTTTACGCTGAGTCATTTCCTGCAAAGCCGTCCGCTGTGCATCCGTCGGCAGCTGTTCTGTCCCAGCTGCGCTGATACAGGCCGCCTGGGCTACCCCTAAAGCAGCCAAAGCCATCACTTTACAAATTCTCTTATTTTGGCTATTTTTCATCCACAATAACCCCCTAGTTCCCCATATTTCATCAGTTTTATCCAGTATACAAGATATAAGCACTCGATGATACATAATTTGATAGTAAACGATTAAATTGCGATGACACATCGTTTTACTTTGTGTCTATGCTATATTATATACAAATCATAGCTAAATGGCTACACTTTGCTTTGAAATTTATAGAAAAGTTTTAAGAAAAAGAGGTAAAAGTGTCAAAAAAAATAGTTATATCAAAAGATATAACATTCCAGAGCAGAAATCATTTACTTATAGGATATTTACTAAATTACTCATGAATATACGTTTTAATAAAAAAGGGCTGTCGCATGAAGACAGCCTCTTTGGGAGTTTGAAGTTGAAAGTTTGATGTTGGATGTGGATGTTTTTAAATTTAAAGCCATCGTGCGACAACCCCTACGACCTCGTCAAACGATAAATGAGGGCGTTGCAGATGGCAGCCGCGATGGTACTGCCCCCTTTCCGGCCTTTGGCGACGATGTAGGGAACGCCGGCTTCCATGATGACTTCTTTGGCATAGACGACGTTGACGAAGCCTACGGGAACGCCGATGACCAGGGCCGGTTTCATTTTGCCAGCATCGATGAGGTCCCGCAGGCGCAGGAGAGCCGTCGGCGCGTTGCCGACGGCGACGATGACCGGTCCTTCGAGCGCTGCGGCTTTATCCATGGAGGCCTGGGCCCGCGTCGTCCCCTGTTTCTTTGCCGCCGCAGCCACATCTTCATCGGCCATGAAGCAGACTTTACGGCAGCCCAGTTTCTTCAGGCCCGGCTGGCTGATGCCCATGCAGGCCATGTTGGTATCGGTCACGATAGTGCAGCCGGCTTTCAAGGCCGCTAGCGCCTGATCGACGGCGCCGGGGCTGAAACGCAGGTTGCGGACATAGTCAAAATCGGCGCTGGTGTGAACGACGCGCTTGATGATATCCTTTTCGTCAGGCGGCAGGATGATGTCGCCCAATTCATCTTCAATGATTTCCATACTGCGCCGTTCGATGTCGGCCGGTAAAATGTGTTCAATTTTCATGGTTTTCTTCCTTTCGATGGATGCAGGCTGCGACAAAGCGGGCGGCCCAGGCCGGTTTCCCTAAGAAATGGATGTGGGGATAGCCGCCGACGAAATGATCATGGGCCACGATGCAGGACCAATGGCGCTGGCTCCCGGCTTTATATGCCGTGAAATCACGGCCATTGCAGGTACTGTCGGAATAGTGGAATTCGTGAGCCGTCACCGTATCGCCAGCACAGCAGAGCAGGTTATCTTTTTCAGCCCTGAGCGTGACGTAACCAAAGCGCTTCAAAGATGAAGTCATGAAAGTTTCGCCAGGTACGGCGCCGACCCAGGGCCAGCGGTAATCCTGGTTGTCGCGAAAGGCCTGATGGAGGTACATGAATCCCCCACACTCGGCGATGCACGGCAGCCCGCTGGCTATGGCATGGCGCAGGGACGTCCGCATCGACGTGTTCCGGCTCAATGCCTGGGCGTAGAGTTCGGGATAGCCGCCGCCGAGATAGAGGCCGTCACAGGGTGGCAGTTCCCTGTCGTGGATGGGGCTGAAAAAAACGAGGTCTGCGCCGGCCTGCTGCAGGACCTGGAGGCTGTCTTCATAATAGAAGCAGAAAGCTTCGTCCCTGGCGACGGCTACGACGGCTCGTCCGGGAGACGAAACGGGAAACAGGCCGCGCCTATCGGGCACAGGGCGGGCCTGGCAGGCGCAGTCCAGAAGCTCGTCGATGGCCAGGCTTTTTTCCGCCTGAACCGCCAGTTTTCCCATCGTCTCCTGGAGATCTGCGATTTCTCCGGCCGTAACCAGTCCCAGATGACGGCTGGAAAAGGTGCAGTCCGGCATATCGGGGAAACAGCCCAAAGCTTTCAGGCCCGATGCCGCTTCCCAGGCTGCCTTGAAATGGTCATAGACCATGGGCTTGATGCGGTTGACGATGAAGCCAACGACATGGCTGTCGGCCCGGAAATCGGCCAGCCCTTTTACGACGGCGGCCAGCGACAAACCGGCGCCGCGGCCATCGACGACGAGGACGACGGGCGTATCGGTCGCAACGGCCAAGTCATAGGCACTGGCTTCACATCCCGTACCGACACCGTCATAATAGCCCATGGCCCCCTCCAGGATAGAAATATCAGCAGCTGCGCCATGGCGCGCCAAGCTGTACCGGGCGGCGTCCGCCCCGGTTTCCTGACGGCCGAAAAGAAAGAGGTCCAGGTTATACGACGGCGTATCCAGGACCTGGCGGTGAAACATGGGGTCGATATAATCGGGACCGCTCTTGAATGCTGCCGGCGACAGGCCGCGATGTTTAAGCGCCTGCAATAAGGCACAGACTACCGTCGTCTTGCCGCTGCCGCTGCTAGGGGCTGCCAGCATCAGGCGTGGAACCGGCGTTCCTTGTATCGATGAGGACATGAGAATCTCCTTTCGTGAATGTAGGGTCGCAGGCCGCAGGCCGCAGGTCGCAGGTCGCAGGCCGCAGGTCGCAGGCCGCAAGGCGCAGATCGCAGGCCGCAAGCCGCAAGCCACCGCTGTCCGTTTTGGCAACCGTCTTGCACCTACCGTTGGTCAGCACCTGACGGGCCCAAAAGGCTTTAGGTCGGCCCCTACGTAAACCCTTATCGGGGGCTAAGCCTCCGCTGCATCCTGACGGACGGCTGTCAGGATATACACTGGGTTCTGGGCTATCATGAGGTGATGCTGACCGGCTTGCTTACTGCGGGCCGTGCTGACCTGGGTGATGTCCAGCCGGTATTCGCCATGAGCCGCATAATAGGCCGTGACGGCGGCCAGGGTTTCCAGGGTAATGGCCGTGATGACGATACGACAGTCCTTATTTTTATGATAAAGGTCGTCCAGAATAGCTGCCAGATTGCCTTTGGTCCCACCGATGAAGGCATAGTCCGGTACGATGTCCAGGCGCTTCAAAGTCTGGCTGGCATCGCCGGCGACGACCGTGACATTGGGCAAATTGAAATGGCGGATATTCTGCTGCAATACGTCCAGGGCCTGGTCATCGATTTCAAAGGCGTAGACATGGCCAAAAGGCGCCTGTAAAGCCAGTTCGACGGTGCACGATCCCGTGCCGGCACCGATGTCACAGAGGACGGCGTCCGCCTTGGGAGCCAGTTTGGACAAAGCAACGCTGCGGACTTCCTGCTTGGTCATGGGAGCCCTGCCGCGCAGGAAGGCTTCGTCCGGCAAGCCGTGGACAGGCCGCATCCACGGGCGAGCGTCCGCATTTTCAATCATCATGACGGCCAGGGCATCGTTCGGACGGTCGGTGAAATCGGCCGCCGTCCCGCGGAGGATGGTTTCCGTATCATAAGACAAATCACAGCCGATGGCGACGGACACGCGGTCCAGCCCAGCCTGGCAGAGTTCCCGGCAGAGGGCTGCCGGCGAGTCAGCCCCGCCGGTCAGGACGAAGACTTTCGGGTGCTGGTGGACGGCGGCGACCAGGGATTCCCGGCGGCCGTGGCGGCTGACGATGAAGGCGTCGTTCCACGTCGTCTGCAAGGCAGCGGCAAAATAGACGAAGCTGCTGATACCGGCGATGCGGGTCACCGTACAGCCGGGTATGTCTTTGAGCAGGGCGGCCAGGCTGAAAAAGCCGACGTCGCCGGATACGAGGACGGCCATGGGCCCTTCCTCATCGGACAAAGAAGCGGCAAGACGGCAAATATCGTCGCGCCGGTACGTCGCGACCAGACGCTTTCCGGATGAGGCAAAAGGTGCCAGCATCCGCTTGTCGCCGACAAGGACCGGCGAGGCTGCGATGGCCGCTTTCGCCTGTTCTGTCAACAAAGACGGATGGCCGGGACCCGTACCGATAATGTATACGTGCATGCTATGTCTCCTTTCATGGGTTGTAGAGGGCGCCCTCGTTGGGCGCACGCAGGCCAAAACGGACAACATCACTTCGAGTAACCCTCGCTCGTAAAAATCCCCCAAATGGGGCTGTTTTTCGCGAACTGCGACCTGCGCCTCTCAACTCCGTTCAATGACGATGACCTTGGCGCCTGTTTGTCTGGCAGCTTCTAATTTTTCCTGAAAACCGCCGGTGCGGCCGGAGTTTTTGGTGACGACGTAGCGGGCGCCGGTCTGGCGGAACATGGCGGCATTGAGTTCCGTCGTAAACGGCCCTTGCATACAGATGAGATGCGCCGGCAGATAGCCCAGGGTCAGGGCCCGGTCCAAAGAAGCCCGGACGGGCAGGATGCGGGCGTAAAGGCGCTGGGTGTAATCGGGAATCTGGGCAAAGGAATCTAAGTCTTTACTGCCTGTCGTCAGGAAAACAGCTCCCGTCGTGTGGCTCAGGACTTCGACAGCTTCGCCGACGGAATGGACGGCGATGCAGCCGGCCTGGCCCTCATAGCGGCCGCGCCGGCGCTGGATGCGGCGGTACGGGACGCCGACGGCAGCGCAGGCCCGACGGATATTGGCCGTCACAGCCGTCGCATAGGGATGGGTCGCGTCGATGACCTGGGCAATGGCCTGTTCCTGGAGGAAGGCTTCCATCTCCCCTTCCTCCATGCGGCCTGTCACGACAGTCACGAAAGGGCTGTCCGGTACCAGCGAAGCGCCATAATCGGTGGCGACGGACACGTAAGCCCGGATATGACAGCAGGCGGCATAATGGGCCAGTTTCCGCCCTTCCGTCGTGCCGCCGGCGATCCAGACAGGGCTTCTCATAAATGGTATCCCCGCGGTGTGACCAGCTTGCCATGGATGTTCTTCGTCTGGCTGTTGCCGATGAAGACGGTACAGAACATGTCCAGGCGCATCTTGCGCAATTCGCCCAGGGTCAGGACCGTCACTTCCTGTCCTTCGCGGCCGATGTTGCGGACGATGCCGGCCGGCGTATCGGCCGGCTGATGGCGCAAAATGATATCACAGGCTTTTTCCAGATAGTCCGCCCGTTTGCGGCTGGCCGGATTGTACAGGCAGATGACGAAGTCGCCGGCAGCGGCGCAGTCGAGGCGGTTGGCGATTTTTTCCCACGGCGTCAGCAAATCGCTGAGAGAAATGAGGCACGTATCGGCGACCAGCGGCGCACCGAGCAGGGCCGCACCGGCGCTGGCAGCGGTCACGCCGGGAATGACGACGATGTCGACGTCGTCATCGGCAGCCACTTCGTGCATGATACCGGCCATGCCATAAATCCCGGCGTCGCCGCTGGACACAATGGCCACGGTCTGCCCTTTCAGGGCCCGGTCCCGGACCATCCGGCAGCGTTCGACTTCCTTGGTCATGCCTGTCGTAACGAATTCTTTGCCTGGGAAATAATGGCGTATTAAGTCAATGTATGTGTCGTAACCGACGATGCAGTCGCAGCCATCGAGGATTTCCCGTGCCTGCAATGTCATGCCCTGCAGGGATCCCGGCCCGATGCCGACGACATAAATACGATGTTTCATAACATTTCTCCTTTTAACATTCAAACCGGACCTGGTAGCGTTCACAGGCGACGGCCACGGTGATGCCGTGGCGGCTCTGTTTGGTGACGATAAGGGTGCCCTGATGGCTGGCCAGGACGGCGGCCCGTTCGCAGACGTTGTCCGTACCAACGGTCTGTTTGACGAAATCCGATGCCGTAAAGTCGCCTGGCACGGCATTGAGCTCGTCAGCCGTAAAGAAGTGCAGCGGCCAATGCTGGGCTTGGGCAAAGGCCCGGAGGCCGGCTTCATCCTGCTTGACGTCGATGGAGCTGATGTCGGCGATAGCGTCGGGCGACAGATTGGCCCGCTGCAGGACGGCGTTGACCCAATAGGCGATGTCCTTGGCCGGTGTCCCCTTGCGGCAGCCGATGCCGATGTGGACGATGACGGGTCGGGCGACGACAGTCGTACGGAATACGGGTACGTGGGCTTTGGTCGTAATCACCAGACCGGCATCGCCATGAAAGGCATAGACCAGTCCTGGCGGCAAGGGTCCCTGCAAGGGAAAATCACTGTACACCCCGGCGGCTCCCTTTTCCAGCATGGCCGCCGCAAAAGCCTTGGCATCGCTTAGGGACGACAGGCGCAGGCCCTGACGGGCAGCCCATTCATCGACAGCAAACAAGGCGTTGACATCGGTCGCCGTGGTCACGACGGCCTGGCCCCCTAGTGCTTCAGCCAGCCTGCGGGCGATGGCATTGGCACCGCCGATATGACCGGACAGGATGGGAATGACGAACTGGCCCTTCTCATCGATGACCAGGACGGCCGGGTCCAGGTCTTTATGGCGGATAAAGGGCGCAATGGTCCGGACGGCAATGCCGGCTGCGCCGATGAAGACGACGAGCCGTGCCGCTTCAAAAGCCCGTGCTGCTTCATCGTGGAGGTTCGGCGTAAACGGCAGGACGCCTTCCTGGACGACGGCGAATTTCTTCAGCGAAGCCTGACGGACGGCCCAGCCGGCTTCCCGCAGATGAGCTGCGACGCGGCAGCCTAACGCCGTCCCGGCCTGAGTGAAAGACAAGACGACGGCTTTCATGGTTCCGGCTCCTTGCCGATGTGGTCGCCGTACTGCTGGTCTTCAGGCGCGGCCTGGCGGCAGCCGTGGGTAAAGGCCGGATGATACAGGAGGCTGCGGTCATAGGCATCGCCCAATACGCGGCCGACGACAATGAGGGCCGTCTTGGAAATGGCATGGCGCCGTGCCGTTTCGGCCAGCGTGCCGACCGTGCAGGTATAAGTCCGTTCTTCCGGCCACGATGCCTTATAGACGATAGCCGCCGGCGTATCGGCCGGATAGCCGCCGCGCAGGAGCTCGGCCTGGAGGCCGTCTAAGAGGGATGCGCTGAGGAAAATGACCATCGTCGCCTGATGGGCGGCGTAATCGGCGATTTTCTGCTTATCCGGCACGGGCGTCCGCCCTTCCATGCGGGTAATGATGACGGACTGGCTGACGCCCGGCAGGGTATATTCCGCCTGGAGGGCCGCTGCGGCGGCACAGAAGGAACTGACACCGGGAACAACGTCGTACGCGATGCCCTTCTGACTGAGAATATCCATCTGTTCTCGGATGGCACCGTAAACCGACGGGTCGCCCGTATGCAGGCGGACCGTCGTCCAGCCCAGGCGTTCCCCCTCTTCCATGGCCGCGATGACCGCTTCCAACGTCATGCCGGCGCTGTCGAGGATGCGGCAATCCGGTTTCGCACAGGCCAGCAGCTGCGGATTGACCAGCGAGCCGGCGTAAATAATCTGGTCCGCTCTTTCCAGTAATTTCTGACCGCGGACGGTAATGAGGTCGACAGCACCGGGACCGGCGCCGACAAAATGTATCATCGTAGTTCCCCCTTTGGGTGTAATGCAAGAAATGCTTTAGCCCGCGACGTCTGGCCCAGGACGCCATAGGCATTGGAAAAGACGACAGCAGCCGTCGGGACTTCGCCATGCGTCCGCTGGTCCATATAGCTTTCTATTTTATCACAGACAGCAGCCATGACCGGTTCCAGCAGCTGATGTTCTGTCAGCAGGCGGACGGCTTCATCCGTCGTCAGGCTCTCGTAAATCTGACGGGCCAGCTGCCGGGAGGCGCCGGCTAAAGACGCTTCCAGGGCCAAGAGGGTCGTGCGGCCGTCGGCATAGCGCGAATGGGTATTCATGATACCTTGGGCGACTTTGACCAGCTTGCCGATGTGGCCGATGAGCAGCACGTCGGAAAAGCCTTTATAAGCTGCATAATCGAGGGTCTCGCCGACGTAGTTGCTGATGGTCACGCGCTGACTGACGTCGATGCCCAGGTGGTCACGGCTGAAATCGACTCCGTAATTGCCAAAAAAAGCCAATAGATGCGTCTGACCGGCAGCGCGGCGGGAATCCATTTCCGTGTGAATCGTATCAACCA
Source organism: Megasphaera jansseni (assembly GCF_047974155.1). Classification (NCBI taxonomy): domain Bacteria; kingdom Bacillati; phylum Bacillota; class Negativicutes; order Veillonellales; family Veillonellaceae; genus Megasphaera; species Megasphaera jansseni. The sequence goes on from NZ_JBHYRR010000006.1 coordinate 29,191, forward strand.
GGGCCTGTTCACTCATGGGGTCGACGATGCCCGACGTTCCCAGGATGGATAGCCCGCCAACGATGCCCAGGCGCGGGTTGAAGGTCTTCTGAGCCAGGCGCTGGCCATCGGGGATGGACAGGGTCAGGCGCAGTCCTCCCGTGTAGCCGAACTGACGGCAAACCGCCTGCAGGGCTTCAGTAATCATGCGGCGCGGCACGGGATTGATGGCCCAATCGCCGACGGCGCAGGCCAGGCCGGGCTTTGTCACCCTGCCGATGCCAGTGCCGCCGGCAATGGAAAGGCCGGAAGGCGTCTTTTCGACGGTCCCGTAGACGAGCATGCCGTCGGTGATATCCGGGTCATCGCCGCTGTCCTTACGGATAGCACAGGTCGCCAACTGAGGCCCAAAGGAAACATCCTCCGGGATGAGCCGGAGAATCGTCCCCTGCGGCGTCTGCAAGGACACAGCATCGACACGGCGGCCGGTCAGGACCATGACGGCAGCCGCTTTGGCCGCAGCGGCCGCACAGGTTCCCGTCGTGTAACCGCAGCGCATTTTCTTGCCCTCTTTGACCGTAAATAGTGACATAATATATGGCTCCTCTTATCGTTTTTCGTTCTAAGCCTTACAACAAACGATGAACGGCCTACGAACGTATTTAATGAAAATTCACTGATAATATAGCGTATCATCTGACGTGTCATTGCAATACGACGATGGCCGAGCGGCCGTCGCTCGTAGTGACGATATCGACGTGAACGGAGAAGACATCCCAAAGCCGTTCCGGCGTGAGGACAGCCTGGGGCGGACCGGTGCAGACGAGTCCCCCGTCTTTCATGATGACGACTTCGTCGGCATACTGCCAAGCCTGGTTCATGTCATGGAGGACGACGACGATGGTCTTCTGCCAGCGTTCATTGATGCGGCGCAGGAGATTGAGGATGCGCAGCTGATGGTGTATATCAAGATACGTCGTCGGTTCATCCAGCAAGAGGATCGGCGCATCCTGTGCCAGGAGGACGGCAAGCCAGGCCCGCTGCTGTTCGCCGCCAGAGAGGTGCTGCATGGCGTCCCCTGCATAGGCTTCCAGCCCGACGGCCTGGATAGCCTGTGCGATGGCATCCCGGTCTGCCCGATTCTGGCCGCTCCAAAGGCGGCGGTAGGGAAAACGCCCCATGGCAACCAGATCCCAAACGGTCACATCAGGCGGCACATCATGGGTCTGGGTCAGGAAGGCCATTTCCCGCGACAAGGCTTTGCGGGAAAACGTATGGACATCGCGATGGCCCAGGCAGATGGAGCCGCCGGCCAAAGGAATCATACAGTTTACGGCCTTGAGGAAGGTACTCTTGCCACAGCCGTTGGGACCGATGATGGCCGTCACCTTTCCCTGAGGCAGGGCTACGCTGAAATCGTGGAGAATCGTCCGCTGGCCCCGCCGGACGACGAGGTTGCGGACGGTAATGGCATCGGCCATGGCTTACACTTCCTTCCGCAGGAGAAATAAGAAAAAGGGCGCCCCGATAAAGGCCATGATGATGCCTACGGGCAATTCTGCCGGCGCCAAAATCAGCCGGGCCGCCGTATCACTCAGGGTGACCGTCGCCATGCCCAGGATGGCCGAACCGGGAATGATATAGCGATAATCCGAACCAACCAAAAGGCGCACGATATGCGGTACGATGAGGCCGACGAAGCCCAAAAGGCCGGCGACACTGACGGCACTGGCTGCCAGCAGGGCCGCGACGGCTGTCAGGCCCAGCCGGGCCCCTTCTACGGAAAGGCCCAGGCTGCGGGCCATATCATCGCCGAGCTGGAGCAGGTTGAGGTAATACGCCCCGATGGCAGACAGGACTAGTCCGATGACCGTATAAGGCGCGATGGCCGTCACGTCTTTCCAGCTGCTGGCAGCCAGACCGCCGACCATCCACAGCAGGGCCCCGTGGACGCGGTCGCTGTAAAAAATGAGGATACCCGAAATGATAGCTCCCAGGAAGGCCGATACGGCGACGCCGGCCAGGATGATGCGAACCGGCACGATGCCGTCCTTCCAGGCCAGGAGATAAATGACGATGGCTGCTGCCATGGCGCCGAGGAAGGCCACTGGCGTCATCCACAAGAGATAGGATGGCCAGACGATGAGGACGACGATGCCGGCCAGGCCGGCACCGGCAGAAATGCCGATGATATGCGGGTCGGCCAGGGGATTGCGCATGACGGCCTGGAGAATGGCACCGGATAAGGCCAAATTGGCCCCGACCAGGGCGCCGGTCAGCGTCCGGGGCAGGCGGATATTCCAGATAATCTGGTCCGCCGTCCGGGCCGACGGCTGCCAGAGGATATGCAGGACGTCGGCCGGCGTCATAGCGGCCACGCCCTGCATGATAGACAGCAGGCAGCCGCCCAGGGCCAGCATGACAAAGAGAAGCAGCATGAACCAGCGCCAGCGGGTCCGGTAGCTCCCCTCCCTATTCATGAGCGGCTCCCGGATAGACCAGATTGGCCATGTAAGCCACGGCTTTCGGATAGTCCAGTCCCGGATTGAGGAGGAAGTATTTTTCCGGCAGGACATAGACCCGACCCGCCTTGACGGCCGTCAGGGATGCCCAGGCCGGATTGCCTTCGATATCTTCGTGGATGCGTTTTTCAATCTTATCGGACGAACCCATGGACGTCAGGAAAATGACATCCGGGTCGGCCTGGACCAGACTTTCCATACTGTACGGGATCCGCGTTGTCTGGTCATCGGAAGCTGCCCCGGCGGCGATATTCTGTAAATGCAGGAGCTGGGCCATATCGCCGGCAATGCTCGACGGCAGTTCGACACTGACCGAGCTGGGCGTTGCGTGGATAATGGCGACCCGCTTCCCCTGAGCCGGTACGGCATCGGTGACAGCGTGGATGGCCTGATCCAATTCGGCTTCTTTCGCTTTCGCTGCGTCTTCTTTGCCGTAGACCTTACCGATGATATCGAGGTTGCGCTTGACATCATCATAGGTCTTGGTCTTGAGGACCAGGACCGGGATATGGCTTTCTTCCAGCTGGGCCGCTAATTTTTCATGATGGTCGGCACTGGCAATGACCAGATCCGGCTGGCAGGCCAGGACTTTTTCCAGGCTGACATTATAAACCGGACCGACATCGGGCACAGCCTGATATTTTTCCGGCAGCGCCGCATCTTCCGACTTGACCGTCGCCCGGCCGACCAGGTCACCGTCGACAGCGGCGGCAAAGTTGAGGAGCGACGTCGATAAGACGACGACGCGCTGCGGCTTCTGGGCCAGCGTGACGACCGTCCCCCGGTCATCGGTCAGGACGGCATAGTTTCCGGACGAACGACTGCCCTGGGTAGCGTCGTTCTGTGGCGCACAGCCGGTAACGGCGAGCATACAAAGTGCGAGGATAAGCAGACAAATTTTTTTCACTTAGAGGACCTCCTAAAACTTTTTCTTCACGCCGACCTGCCAGTTACGTCCGGCAGCCGGATAATTATGGTACAAATCATAGGCCTCGTCGTTGAGGTTATTGACTTTGGCATAAATCGTCGTCGTCGCATCGGGAGAATAAGATGCGTTGACATTCCAGACGACATAGGAACGAGTGCGGTAATACGTATCGTTTCGCCCGGTCCCAGCCGTCATATCGGCTCCGGCCTGCCATTTGCCGCTGTGGTAATGGAGGCCGGCATGATAACCGTTCGGCTGGTTATAGGTCGTATCGAAAGCCAGGCCTTCCCCCTGATCCACTTTCGTGCGGATGTGGGAATAGCCCGCTTCATAGTCCCAGGTATCGTTGATTTTCTGTTTCCACGTCAGCTCGAAGCCACGCTTATCTTCTTCATCGAGGTTTTCCGCTTCATGCGGTGTGACCGCGCGGTTCCAGCGGATAACGTGCTGCAAATCGCTGTGGAAGATACTGCCTTCCAGCTGGCTCTTGGGGCCTATCTGATACTGGAATCCTAAGGTCTGGGTGTACCCTTCTTCAGGCTGGAGATTTTCATTGCCCTGTGACGTGACTTTACCATGGGATGTCGTCACATAGAACTGGTCATTCAGGCGGGGCGGTGAAAAGACGCGGCCCCACGAGGCATAGACATTGAAGGCTTTATTGGCCTGGTAGTTCATGGCCAGGCGCGGCGTCTGATGCGTCCCGAACGTGCTGTTACGGTCCCAGCGCAGGCCCGGCGTCACCGTGAACTTGCCGAACGTCAGGGCATCTTCTGCATAGAAAGCCTGGTTGTGCCGTTTCTTGTCGATATAATGGGCTTCATAGTTGGTCCCCATATCTTCTGTCCATTCGGCACCGGCCGTCAGGTGCTGGTGCGGGCCAAGCCGCCAGTTATCCTGCCATTCCAGGCCCTGGGTACGGGTGAAATAATGATTGGACCAATACGTCCGCTGGTAATCATTGAAGTATCGCAAGAATCCGGGCTGGGCGGTCTGTTTCTTAAAATTATACGTCAAACTGTAGTCGTTGACCAGCCTGTCGATGGGCTTATTCGCCGTCAAATACCAGCCGGCCGGATCCGCCTTATACGTCGAACCGTGTCCGTGATAATCCTGGTGATAGGCTTTGACCGTCAGCGACGTATGGTCCGTCAAATCCTGATTCAGCCGCAGGGACAATGTTTTCTTGGCGATATCTCCGCGGGAATGGTCCGTATTGGCTCCCTGCGGAAACGCATAATAGCGGCGCTGTTCCCAATCACCGCTGAGGAGCCAGCTCGTCACACCGGCCCGGCCGCTGTCTGTCAGGGTATAGCCGTGCATCCCCCAGGAACCCGTATACGCATCGAGAGACGCCCCGTTATGGTCCCCTTTCTTGGTGACGATATTGATGACCCCGCCGACGGCCCCGCTGCCATAGCGGACAGAGCCGCTGCCCTTGGTGACTTCAATATGGTCGATGGCCCCGACGCCGGGCAGGCTGGTCAAATCGACGCTGCCCCGGCCATAGCCGGACCCCTGTGCATTAGCCAGGCTCTGGCCATCGACGAGAATCAGGACCCGGTCGTCGCCATTGAGTTTGACATAAGAGGAGATACCGGGCACCATTTCGTTGACCGTCACGCCGGTGACGCGCTGTAAGGCCTGTTGGACCGTCGTATCATGATGGCTTTCTATTTCCTGGGCAGTGATGATGGTCGTGTTGGATTGGCGCGGGGTGATGGGAGGAGTACTTGCTTCCGATAACTTATCAGGCAGTTTTTCCCGGATCGCATCGAGGACATCGGCGATTGCATCGGGTACCTTCAGGTTCCCGGAAGGGGCTGATGCTTCATCCGTTCCCGGCCCGGCTGCCCGGCCGCTGCCGCCTGCATCCGGACCCGCATGGCCACTGGGGCGGCCTGTCCCAGCCTGAACAGACGGCAGTGAACCAGTTGCCGTGCCCTTGGCTGTAGACTCCCTTTCGCCGCCTTCCGTCTTGGACGCATAGGTCATCCCGTCGGCAGCTGCCTCCGTATCGGACGGGCTGGGCGATGAATCATCCCCCGCTGCCATCGGGCTGGTGTCTGGCGCCAAGTCTTCCGGCAGCCCTTCCCCGGCATCCCTATCCGCAGCACCGCCCTGGTCTGCATCGGTACCCGCAGCATCACGGCCGCCGGCGCCGGCCAAGTCGTCGGCATCATAGACCATGACATCTGTGACGCCATCCTGCCGCGTATACTGGTGGATCAGTGTAAAAAAACCGCCAGCGGCCAAAGCCAGATACACGGCGGCATGGAGCGAGACGGAAACACCGGCAGCAACGCGGCCCCGCCGTTTTTCCCATTTTTTCTTCACGGCAGTCCCCCCTTGTCGGCGGCCAGCCCGATATGGGCGATACCAGCCTGTTTCAAGGCATTGAGGACGTCGGCCACCTGACCGTAGTCAATGCCCCGGTCGGCACAGAGGACGACGCTGAAGGCACTGTTCTGGGCCTGCTGAGCCCGGGCCGAAGCCAGCAGTTCATCGGCCTGTATCAGCTGGCCATTGAGCCACAGGGAGCCATCCTGCTTCAAGGTCACGACATACTGGGCCGACGGCTGGGCCTGAGCGGCCGAAGCCTTGGGCAGCTGAACGCCCAGGCTGTGCAGGTCGACCATGGACAAAGACGTCATCATAAAAAAGACCAGCAGGAAAAACATGATGTCAATCATGGGGATGATCATAATCGACGGCCGTTCAAAATCGCGAAGATTGCGGAGGCGCATGGTCACTGCCCCGCTTTCGCCGGCATCGTTTCCAGAGCCGAAAAACACATTTCCATATCCGTAATGATGCGGTCCAGGCGCTGGGTGAAATAAGAATGGACCGCCAGGGCCAGGATGGCGACGCACAAGCCGAAAGCCGTGGCAATGAGCGCTTCGCCGACGCCGCCCGTAATGGCAGCTGCCTGACCGGACTGGATATTGAGGATACTGAACGAACGGATCATACCGCTGATGGTCCCCAACAGCCCCAAGAGCGGGGCCATGGTGACAATGACGCTCAAATAATAGAGGCGGCGGCGCAGTTTCGCTACGAAAATGCCCGATTGCATTTCCACGAAGGCCTTGACATCCGGCCCGGCCTGATCCTGAAAGACATCCTGCAAGATGAGCGGCAGCCCGCCGTGGCTGTCTGCGGCCAGCGTCCGCGCCTGGTCATAGCGGCGCAGTTTCATCTGCGTATAAAATTGTTCGGCAAAGGCTTTCCCAGCGTCCATGTCCCCATAGAAAATCGCCCGTTCGATGCCAATATAGCCGACAAAGAGAGAGCAGGCCAAGAGCAGGTACATGACCGGCCCGCCTGCCTGAAATAACTGAAAACCTTGTACAATCGCTTCCAAAATACCCTCCTGTCCGGCCTGCTGACGTGTCGAATGAAGGTATGAACAAAAAGGAGCCGTCTCATAGCGACAGCTCCCTTACGTATCTTTTTTACAATCTCCTTCCCATCGCTCGCAGGTCTATCGGTGATTATCCGTCAGGCAGTTCTTCTGGCTTGGCTTCATGGCCATAGCTGCGCCTTCCCATACGTTCGTACAGTGACATCATTGCAGCCTGGCTCCACCCTACAGCGGCGGGACCGCGCCGGCATTGGACCGGCTTCTCTATTGAGTCTGTGACACCTGACCTATTCATTTCGATGGCAGCCCACAGGCTGGCACCTTTATAACTATATCATGTCCAGCGTCAGACTGTCAATGAAGGGCCGGCCCGGCTTTTCCGTCCATCGAGAGCTCGACGGTCACGACGCATCCCCCTTCGCCCTGCTCCCACTGAAGGATCTGGCAGGTCCCTTGGGGACAGGAGGCGGGCCAGTCATTGATCCAGGCCAAAAGGTCCTCAAAGGTCCCGGACAGGACCAGCGTCTGCCTGCCGGCTTCGCGGCCTGACTGCTGCCACGACAAGAGCTGGAGGCCGCGGGTTGCCAGCGAGGCCGTGACATCGGGCATAACCTCAGGCCTAACCGTTTCCCGCTGCTTCCGAGGCTGGACGATGTGGACATAAGGGGCTAACTGGCTGTGGACGCACTGCCAGCCCTGCCAGGTGCGATACGATGAAATGGCAAAGCAGATGGCGATGGCAGTCAGCACGGCCAGGACGGGAAAGGCCCGCTGCCAGTCAATCTTGTTTCGCCACCCCTTCATGACGGCTCACCTCCAGGGAAAAAGGGATCCCCTCTCCCCGGTCCGGCTGCATCTTGGCTACGGCGGCCTGGCCCAGCCCTTGCTGCTGCAAAGTCCGCTGCCACTGCTGCGGCGTGTCCGGTGAGGCCGCCCTGCCTTGGACGACGACCCGGCCGGCCCGGCTGCTCACGGTTTCGACGACGAGCCCGTCCGGCTTGGACGCTGCCAGAGCCACCATCAGGGAAGGCGTCAGCAAAGGCCGATCATGCTGCCCTTTCCCAGCGCGGTCGACCAGGGCCTGGCCGTGCCGGAGGCTATCATTGCGCTGCTGTATCTGCTGCTGCACGGGATAGAGACAATCTGTATAATAGGCTTTTTCCCCTTGGATCTGATACTGAAAAAAGAGACCGGCCCCGGCACAGGCCGTCATTATCAGCAGCAGGGCCAGACAGGCCGGCCGCTGCCAGCGGCGATGATGCTGGCGGTAACTGGCGGGTACGAGGTTGCATTTCATGATATTCCCTCCTCACAAAAAAGCCAGCACGGCCGTGGCCTGGGACAACTGGTAGGCATCCATCAGACGGCGCACGGCTTCGCTCGGCCCGGCAGGCTGCCAGTCTGCCTCGTCCGTCCCGTCCGGGAGCCAGCGGAAAGACGGGCCATCCGCAGGCGGTACAGCAGGCTGTACGTCATAAGCCAGGGGCAGGCCGTCACGCAGGCGGACCCGGTGCTGCCGGTCATCACGGCTCTCCTGAAAGACCAGGGTCCCTGTACCGGATGGCCAAAGGCGGCCCAAAAAAGCGGGCAGCAAGTCGATGGACTGGACGACGGCTCCGGCAGCACTGGCAGCCCGGCAGATGGCAGCGACACATTCCGCCGGATAGGCACCGACCGTCCAATCGCAGTCTCCGTCATCGCCTGGTGGCGGACAGGCCGCTTCGAAATCATAAGGCCGCCCTTCTTCACTGACCAGGCCGGCTCCGGCAATGAGGGCATCCGCTTCCTGCCGGTCTGTCGTCCCCAGGGCCAGCCGTTTCCAAAGGACGCTGGGACCGCCGACGAGGATGCGCAGGCGCCAGCCAGCCAGGCCATAGCGCTGCAAAAGATCCGGCAGGCAGGATCGCACCAACTCTTCCTGGCCCATCCAGTCCGGGTCCCGCCGGGCTTCATAGTCCCGATGGCCCTGGCGGAAAGCCACGCGCCCATACCAGGTCCGTTTCGTCTTCAAAAGATGGACAGACTGTCCATTCAGCCATAAACAGGCATTTTGTTGCCACCACATAAGCTCACCTCTCTACTAATTGACATACTGCACTCCGTTCAGCACGGTCCGGCCCTGTTCATCCGTCGTCACGTCAAAGTGCAGGCCGCACGTCTGCTGGACCCCCATTTCCGCCGAGGCAGCCCGGGCCTGCAAGTAGCCGCCAGGCAACGGATCCGCCGGCTGGTAATGACAGCGGACGGACAGGATTTCCCCGTGGTCTGCCAGCCTTTCCGCCTGGGGCACGGCCATGGCCTGGCCGGCGAGGAAAGTGTCCGGATGCTGCCGGAGCTGGTTCCAGCCCTCACAGAGCGCACTCTCTGCCAAATACGTCAGCCGCACCGTCTCTTCATAGGTCCGGGCCATCTGGAAATGCTGCCACGCCAGGGATGCCGCCGTCAGGGCCAGGCTCAGAGTCAGCACGGCGACGGTCATAATAGAAAAAGAAAAAAAGCCATTGCGTCGTTTCATGATTCACCTTCGTTCAAGGGCCATACGGCAAATTGTACGGGCCGGGCCAGACCGCTCCGCCGTTCTGTCAGGAGAAAGGCGACCTGTATGGCCTGGCCGGTCCGGGAGAAAAAGGGCCGCTCGTCCAGGGGCTGGATGACCAGGGGCCGGCCCTGGACGGTACTGCCGCCGCCAGTCAGGGGCTGATAGTTGCCATCGCTGAGGCGGACATACAGGCCTTGATGGCGGACGGCAAAGCCCTTCACCGCCCCTTTGGCCGTGCGGAAGCGGACTTCATCGGGCCGGACTTCGATATTCCGGCCATAGCGCAGCGATTGGAACAGCGTCTCTTCGACACTGACGTGCTGCCGCAGCAGGCCTTCTTCAATCTGACAGCGCCGGTCCAGGCGGGCTGTCTGCCCGGCCAGGGGCAGCAGGGCTGTCAGGGTCAGTGCCGACAGGCTCAGGGCCAGGAGTACGTCCAGAAGGATCCAGCCGTTCTTCTTCCGGCCCTGCCGGCACCAGGAGCCGGCAGGAAACACGGGGGCCATGGTCATCACCTGCCTCTGCCTGCCAAAAGACATAGTCTTTATCGAGAGCGGTCTGCTCACAGGCCACGTCATAGGTCCGCCCTTGGACGACGATGCGCCCCGATGGCGGACAGCCGCCTTTCCAGCTTTCCATGACCTGCCGGCAGAACATGGCTGCCAGCTGCCGCTGCCTGGCCTGATGATGCAGCCTGACGGCCTGGAGGGAAAGGCCCAGGGCCGCCGTGAACAGACAGGATCCCACGACCAGGGCCGCCAGGCCATCGGCCAGGAAAAAGAAGCCATTGGCCTTATTCGATGCGGATGCGCCCTGTCTGGGCCGCCACGACGATAGAACGCGTATAGGCCCCGTCAGGCGAAGTAATGACCACAGCCATCGTATGCTGCGGACGGCCATCGACAGCAAAGCAGACATCTCCTTTCGTTACGCGCAGGCCTGGCGGATAGGGCCGTTCTTTGACCCGGAGGTAGCCCTCCTGGAGGACATAGCGTTCTTCTTCCAGGACCAGTTTCCATCGCCCCTGGCTTTGGTTGTTGCCGACACAGCGCTGGCGGACCTGCTGCATATCCAGGGCCATTTCCCGCGCCAGGCCATCGACGGCCTGATAGCTGCGGCTGCGCTGGCCAGAAGCCAGGCAGAGGCCCAGATATAAGAGCAGCAGGCTCAGGGCCAGCACTAAGCCGGTCAGGCTGATGAATCCGTTCCGCCTCACCATAGCCAGCCTCCCGGCCAGGCACGCTGGAACGGCTCTTGGGCCAGCCACCAGCCGGCCAGGAGGAACGGGCCGAAGGGAATGATCGTCTTGCCGGTCCCCAAGCGGTAGAGTAAAGCCACCAGGGCCGCCAGGCTAAAGGAAGTGACCACCATGGTCCAGGCCCCCCAGTCCGGACAGCCCGGAGCCAAAGCCAGGGCCAGCTTGATGTCGCCGCTGCCGATGGAACCGGGCCAGAGGACATAGAGGAACAGGAACAGAGCGGCGACGCCCAGGGAGACCGGCCAAAAAGGCCGGACCAGGCCGGCATAACTGGCAGCGCCGTTGCCCACAGCCAGGGCCAGGACGGGCGCGTCCGCAATCCAGCAGCGCCGGATATCGGTGTAGCAGATCCAGGCTGTACAGCCCGCTGCCGCACCGTACCAGAGAGATACAGCCGAGCAGACCATCCCATCAGGCCTCCCCATCCTGGGGCGATGCCGCGTCGGACGAGAAGTGCTTGTTGTTGTAGTCGGCCGAAACGACACCATCGGCGATCTGATATTCCCCTTTGTCCGGCGTGAGCGGCTTGAACTGCAGGTACTGTTTGCCGTCACTGTCTTTAGTCACCAAATCATCGACACTGGCCGGAAAGACGCCGTGGTCGATTTCATAGAGGGCCGCAGCATTGCTGATGGTCCGGATATCGGCCTGTACTTTGGCTTCTTGCGCCGTCTTGGTGGCCGATGAGAAACGGGGTACGGCAAAGGAGGCGAAAATCAGGATAAGGGACACACAAATCAACATTTCTAACAGGGAAAAACCATTGCGAGTCTGCATAAGAAAAACTCCTTTCATCAAGTCACGATACGGGATGCCATGTCCAGTAACGGTAAGAGGAAACAAAGGATCAAGACGCCCATCAAGGCGCCGGTCAATAAGAGGACGACCGGTCCCAGCCAGCGCTGTATCCGGCCGGCCAGCTGCTGGAGACGGCTGCCATAATAGGCGGCAACCGCCGCCAGGGCCTCGTCGTAGGTCCCGGTCATTTCCCCGACGGCCAGCATGGTCTCGACATAGGGCGTCCCGAAGCGGCCGGCATGGACGGCTTGGCTGAAGGTACAGCCCCGTTCCAGCAGCAGCCGGGCCTGCCATACATACTGCCGGAAGAGGCGCGACGGCACGACAGCGGCCGCTTCGGGCAGGCTGTCCAGCAAGGGGATGCCGCCGGCCAGCTGGACGGCCAGGATCTGGCTGAAACGCTGCCAGGCCCAGATGAGTAGCCACGACGTTATCCCGGGAAGGCGGAAAGCCTGCCGTTCCAGCCTAATCCGCCATGTCTCCCGCTGCCAGGCCCAGCGCAGGGCAGCCAGGGCGCAACACAGTCCGGCCAAACCATAGAGTCCGTACTGCCGCAGGCCGTCGAAAAGGGTCAGCACGTACTGCGTCCCCGCCGGCAGGGGCACGGCCATCTGGGCCATCATATCGGTAAAGACGGGAATGATGAAGAGGCACGTACCGGCTGTCAGGGCCATCAGGCAGACCAGGAGAAAGGCCGGATAAGCCACGGCCTGGACCAATAGGCGCCGTTCCTTCCCCTTTGCTTCATAAAAATCGGCCAGGACCTGGCAGAGCCCTTCGAGGTTCCCTGTCTGTTCGCCGGCCCGGATGATGCGGCAGGCCAAATCGGGGAAAGCCCGGCTCTGCCACATGGCCTGGGACGGGCAGACGCCCTGCTCCATCTGCAGAGCCGCCAGGTGCAGGGGCTGGCGGCAGCGTCCGGGCATATCTGTCATGAGCAGCCTCCAGGCCTGGACCAGGGGGATACCGCTGCCGATGAGGACGGCGAGCTGGCGGAAGAAAAAGGCCAGCCTGGCTGCCGACAGCCGATGCGGCCGGCGGATCACGGTTTTCCTCCCTGGCCGCAGCGGCGCAGGGCCTGTTCCATGGTCCGCATCCCCAGGGCCGCTCCGGTCTGCATGATCGTCGGCAGCTGGTATTCCTTGCCGCTGCGGATGAGCTGGACCACGGCCGGCGTGCGGACGAGGACTTCCCGGACAATGTCGATCCGCCCCTGCCGTTCCAGGCGGCGCTGGGCCAGGATAGCCTGCAGTACCATGGCCAGGCGGCAGCGGACTTCCTGCTGGGCCTTGCCGCTATAGGCACCGGCCAGGCGGCTCACGGCCTGCGCCGCCGACGGCGTATGCAGCGTCGACAAGACGAAGTGGCCTGTCTCCGCCGCCGTCAAAGCCGCATCCATGGCCGCCCGGTCGCGCATCTCACCGATGAGGATGACGTCCGGATCCTGGCGCAGGGCCTGGCGGATGCCTTCGGCAAAGGTCGCAAAATGCGTCCCCAGTTCGCGCTGCGTAATCAAAGCGGCCTTCCCTGTCTCGACGTATTCAATCGGGTCTTCCAGGGTGACGATATGACAGGGCCGCCGTTCATTGATGGCCTGGAGGATGCGCCATAAAGCCGTCGTCTTGCCGCTGCCCGTCGGCCCGCAGACCAGGACCAGGCCGCTAGTCAGCCGGCTGAGGCGCTGCAGCAGCGGCCCGTCTCCGTCCGGCGGCAGCGACGCCAGCGGATAGAGGAAACGGATGGTCACATGGAGGCCGGCGTACTCCTGACAGACGTGGAGGCGGCAGCGCAGGGCATCGTGCCAGGAAAAAGCCCCGTCGCCCTGATTCCCGCCGCGCCAGCCGACGGCCTGCAGGACCTGGCGCAGGTCTGCTTCCGTCAAGGACGGCCCGGGAAACTCAGAGAGGCCCTGGGCCAGGCGCAGCATGGGCGGCCGGCCCGTCTGCAGATGAAGGTCTGCCGCCTGCTGACCGATGGCAGCTTCCATCAGTTCCCTTACCTTCACCATGAGTCTCCCCCTTCACAGACGCGGCGTATCTCCCTTTCATCGGTCCGGCCAGCCGCCAGGGTCCGGGCGATGACGTCGGGCAGGAGGACGGCGCCGTCGGACCGGGCCGCGTCCGTCAGCTCCCGGACGCCGGCGCAGCGGCGGATGGCATCGCGGAGATGGCGGCCAGCCGGCACGACTTCACAAAGACAGAAGCGGCCCCGATACGTCCCGTCGCTCCTGCGGCAGCGGACCAGGCGTTGCGATACGACGCCGGCCAGGGCATCAGCTGCCAGATAAGGGGCGACACCCATATCGGTCAGACGGATCACGGCTTCGACGGCACTCGGCGCATGGAGGGTACTGAAGATGACGTGCCCCGTCAGGGCGGCCCGCACGGCGATGCGCGCCGTTTCGCCATCTCGGATCTCGCCGACGACGAGGATATCCGGGTCCTGGCGCAGCAGGGCCCGCAGGCCGTCCTGGAACATCATGCCCCCTTTGGCCTGGACCTGGCTCTGGGAAATGCCCTCCATGAGGATTTCCACCGGGTCTTCCAGGGTCGCAATGCTGACCGAATCATCCTGGATCTCGTGGATTGCCGCATAGAGCGTCGTCGTCTTGCCGCTGCCCGTCGGTCCGCAGATGAGGATGAGCCCCTGGCGGCAGCGGATAAGCTTTTCCAGACAGCGCAAGGCCTGGTCATCCATGCCCAGGGCCGAGAGTTCCAGGGGGATGCGCTGGCCGTCGAGGATGCGGATGACGACTTTTTCACCGCGCACCGTCGGCAGCGTGCTGACCCGCAGGTCCAGGCGGCGCTCCCCTTCCTTCCAGACGATGCGCCCGTCCTGGGGCAGGCGGCGGTTGGCGATGTCCAGGCCAGCCAGGACCTTGATGCGGCTCACCAGTTTCTCCAGGCCGCCTTTGTGGAGCCTCCCGGCCTGACAGAGGACCCCGTCCCGGCGCCAGCGGATGCGGACGGCGTCGTCCAGGGGTTCGATGTGGATGTCGCTGGCCCCGGCAGCCAGCGCCTCTTGCAGTAATTGGGTTACGTCCATAAAAAAAATCTCCTTTCCATAGCTAGCATAGCATGGAAAGGAGATGTCCTGACAAAATTTAATTGTCTTTTAATGAAAAATCAGGAAATTGAAAAAAACTTAAGAATCCTTTAATCTTCCGTCTTGTCCACCGTTTCTTTATTGCGGATCTCGCTCAATTTTTCAGCTAATTCGTGGAAGGTCTTCTGGTAGAGATCTTCCTTTTTCTGTTTTTCTTCGCTTGCGTCGATGGTCTTAGCCATTTGTTCCCAAAAACTCATAGGTAATCCCCCTTTGATAAAAGATAGAGTAACGTTAAGATTGTCTTTATTATACGGCAAAGGGATAGCTTCATGCAAGGTATTTTTCCCAGCTACCAGCTGTTGCGGTGGCGCCAGAAGGACGGCATGAGGATGGCCAGGACCGGCAGGGCTTCCAGGCGCCCCATGAGCATGGACAGGCAGAGGGCGGCCTTACTGAGCGGAGGCAGGGCCGAACAAGTAGCGGTCGCACCGAACTGGCCAAAGCCCGGCCCGCAGCTGCCCATGGTCGAGACGCTGAGGCCGATGGCATCGAAAATGGCCACGCCGTCAAAGACCAGGATGAACGTCCAGAGGACGCCGAGCATGGTGTAGATGAAGAAGAATTTGGCCACGCCGTAAATGAGGTCCATCGAGAAATCTTCGCCATTGGAGCGGATGTGCAGGACCATATTGGGGTGTATCTTCCGGCGGATAATGGCGGCAATGGTCTTGACCAGCAGCATGACACGCGTGACTTTCAGGCCGCCTGTCGTCGAACCGGCACAGCCGCCGATGAACATCAGGACCAGGAGAATGAATTTAGAAAAGACCGGCCATTGTTCAAAATCGTTGGAAACGAAACCCGTCGACGACGAAATGGATACAGACTGGAAAAAGGCCTGGCGCAGGGCTTCGACGCCGTTCCACTGCTGGGCCAGGACCAGGTTGAGGGCCATAGCCGCCGTCGAGATGGCGACGATGGACAAATAGACGCGGAACTCCGTGTCGCCGAAGATGACTTTGACCCCCTTCTTCCAGGCCGCGACGTACATACCGAAGTTGGCACTGCTGATGAGCATGAAAAAGGACAGGCAGCATTCGACGACAGGGCTGTCGAAATGGGCCACGCTGTTATTGTACGGCGAGAATCCGCCCGTGGCGATAGTGGCAAAGGCGTGGTCGGCCGCGATGAGGAAGGACATGCCGCAGAGCATGAAGACGACCGTCGAGGCGACCGTAAAGACGACGTACACCGTGAACAGGGCCTTGGCCATCTCTTTAATGCGCGGCAGGGCACGGTCCGACCGGGGCCCAGTGCTTTCGGCATTGAACATGTGGACGATACCCTTGCCGAACTGGGGAAAGACGGCGATAAAAATGACGATGATGCCCAAGCCGCCGAACCAGTGAGTCAGGGCCCGCCAGAGGACCAGGCTGGCCGGCATGGCTTCGATATCGTCGATGACCGTCGCCCCCGTGCCGGACAGACCGGAAACACATTCAAAAATGCCGTCCAGGACGGACAAATAGCCGCCGGCGGCATAGGGAATCATGCCCAGCAGGGTGACCATGATCCATCCCAGGGCCGTAATGGCCACGCCTTCGCGGACGGTCAGGCTGTCCGTCGGCCGATGGCCCTGCCACAGGAGCAGGCGTCCTGCGAGGAGGCTGACGACGATGGCTGCCAGGAAAGGGACGATGCTGCTTTCCCCATAGAAAAGGGCGACGCCAAAGGGAATCATCAAGGCCAGCCCGCAAGCCTGAGCCAATTTACCCAAGACGAATAAAACGATTCGTATACTCATAAAGCACCTCCTACCAGCGCCGCCGCAGATACCCGAATGCGGTCTGGATGACGACGAGGAAGGAAAAGATTTCGACGCGTCCTAAAATCATGAGGAAACTGCAATACAGCTTAGTCCATGCCGGCAGAACGGAGACATCGGCTACGCCGAAGAGGTCCATCGTCGACCCGACACTGGACAGGCAGCCGACGGCCATGCCCATAGCCTGCATGGGCGTGACGCCGGACAAGGAAATGATCAGCATGGAGACGAAGAACGTCGCCATGAAGAGGAAGAAATAACTGAGGACACGGCTGATGATCTTCATGTCGACAGGGACGTCGTCGATTTTCAGGGAAATGACCATGTGCGGATGCAAAGTCCGGCGCATTTCCTGGGCAGCCATCTTGAAGAGGACCATGAAGCGCATGACCTTGAGGCCGCCCGTAGCCGAGCCGATACAGCCGCCGACGAAGGCCAGGGCAAAGAGGACGTACTTGTCGAATTCCGGCCAGGTGCTGTAGGCAGCCGATGAAAAACCGCTGGTGCTGATGAAGGACAGGACCTGGAAAAAGCCGTAGCGCAGGTTATCCCAGCCGTCGTAGACGCCGAAGCGCCACAAATGGAAGGATACGAGGCAGCCCGCAACGACGACGACGGTCAAAAAGGTCCGCCATTCGGCATCGCGGAAAAGGCTCTGGAAGTCGCGCCGTTCCCAGCTCTTCCAATAGAGGAGGAAATTGCCGCTGGCCAGGAGCATGGATACGGCACCGGCCGCTTCCAGGGCCAGACTGTCATAGCGGGAAAAATCGAAGAGCGAATCGCCGCCGCTGGTGGACATGGTCATGAGGCCCTGATTGACGGCCATGCCCAAAGGCAGACCGGCCAGGACATAGAGGACCATGGAAAAGACCGTAATGGCCAGGTAGATGAGGCCGGCCTGACGGGCCGCTTCCTGCATGCGGGCCACCATGGGGCTGAAGGATACACTCTGATGGACGGACAAGGTCAGGCCGAAACAGCCGCTGACCTGAGGCATGACCGATACCAGGAGAAGGATGAAATTGAGGCCGCCGAGCCATTCCATGAGGCTGTGCCACAACAAGAGCGACTGCGGCAGGGCGGCCCCGCCGTCAGCTAGGCACGACGTCCCGGTCGTCGTAAACGCCGAGACGCTTTCAAAAAAGGCATCGACAGGCGATGCGAAGGTACCGGCCATGACGTAGGGGATCATGCCCAGGAGGCCCAGGAGGAACCAGGCCGATACCATATACCACGCCCCTTCGCCCGGTCCCAGATGGCGCTTGTGATGGCGGCCGCGGTAACGGCAAAATGCCGCCGTAAGCAGGGCGGCTGCCAGAGGCGGCGCAAAATAGACGAAGCCCTCTTCGCCCCACCACAAGGCAGTCAGCAGCGGAATGATCAAGACCAGGCCGTTGATCAGGGCCAGACGGCTGACGAGATAAAAAACGATACTGCGGTTCATGATCTATTCCCTGCCTTTGAAGTACTTCATGACCTTCTTGGAATATTCCGTCTGGATGAAGAGGATGATCCGGTCGCCGGCCATGAGGACCGACTGGCCGTTCGGGATATAGGCTTCGCCGTCGCGGACATAGGCGCAGACCAGACATTCCTTGGGCAGGCGGACATCCATGAGGCGCTTGCCGGCTACGGGAGCGCCGTCCTGGACGATGACTTCCACGGCTTCGGCCTTGGCCCCTTCCAGGAGGGAGACTGAGACGACGCCGCCGCGGCGGGCAAAGGCCAGGACTTCGCTGGCCGACAAGAGGCGCGTCGACAAGACGATGTCGACGCCGACTTTTTCCATGAGGTCGCCGTATTCGATGCGCGACACGCGGACGATGGTCTTCTTGGCGCCCAGGTGCTTGGCGATGAGGGCCAGCATGAGGTTCAGGCGGTCGTCATCGGTCAGGCAGATGACGACGTCGGCATCGGCAATGCCTTCCTGTTCCAGGAGGTCGATATCCGTGCCGTCGCCGTAGATAGCCAGGCCATTGTCCAGGAGTTCTGCCACCTGGCGGCAGCGTTCGCGGTCTTTATCGAAAATCTTGACCTTGATGCCTTCCTTGTCGAGCATGGGAGCCAAAAAGCGGCCGGACCGGCCGGCGCCGATGATGATGACCCGTTCGACCATCTTAGTGTCGCTGGGGACGAAGTTCTCGCTGAATTTCTCGATGGCCTTGGGGTCGCCGATGAAATAAGCATTGTCGTGCGGGAACAGGCAGTCATCGCCATGAGGGATGATCATGCGGTGATCGCGGAAAATCATGCCGGCCAGGATGGACGGCGGCATGTTCATATCCTTGAAAGGAATGTTGATGAGCGGCGAATGGCGGCGGACCTTCGTTTCAAAGAGCCGGACCTTGCCATTGGCGAAATCTTCGACGTTGAGCGCTGCCGGCGTCATGAGGATGCGGTTGATTTCACGGGCCGTAATCATTTCCGGATTGAGCATGAGGTCGATGTCGAAATTCTGCTTCAGATAATCCTTGGCTTCCGACAGGAACTGCATGTCCCGGATGCGGGCCGCCGTGTATTTGATGCCGTGTTTCTTGGCCATGATACAGGCGACCATATTGACTTCATCGACAGCCGTACAGGCGACGAGGATGTCGGCACCGCGGATATCGGGATCGTTCATGGTAATCGGGCTGGCCCCGTTGGCCAGGACCGTCAATACATCGAGATTATTCTTGACGACTTCCAGCCGTTCTTCATTATGATCGACGACGACGACGTCGAATTGTTCATTCGATAACAGCTCGGCAATACTGTACCCCAGCTTGCCGGCGCCTACGACAACGATACGCAAAGGAAAGACCTCCTCGTGAGCTTTTTACGTTCATCGCAGATCGTTCATCGTAGGTCGCAAAGACTAAAAAATAACGAGCCATTACGACGAACAACGAACGACGAACGAAAAACTTTTGAAATAACCAGGCCGCACATAACGGCTGAAACCTTCATGTGACAAGCCCTACAAATAGTATCACATTTTGTCGTTTTTGTACATCTTCCCTTTTCGCTGCCAGACTTTAGAAAAGTCCCAGTTGTTCGTATTCGTCGAGGCGGGCCAGGCTTTCGGGATGATGTTCTTCAAAGAAGGCCGTCTTGATTTCTTTGTCCGGCACCAGGACTTTCCCCTTCTTATTGGCCATATCGGCGAAGCGGCAGCTGTAGACGACGGGGAAATACTTGCGGATGAAACTGCCTTCCTGGTGGGCCGTCAAGGCGATGATCTGGAAGCCCAGCTGCTTGGCGATAAAGAAGACCGGACTGAGGACGTGGTCGCTCGACGCCTTGCCAAAGGGATTGTCGGCGATGACGACGCGCGTATTATACTTGGCCCGGCGCAGATGGCAGCGCTTTTCTGACAAATAATTGAGACAGCCCAGGAAGAGGGCCATGTTCTTGCTCCACATTTCACCGCCGGACCACTTATTCGATTCTTCCCAGGAAAAAGGCCGTTCCGAGAAGGTATTGCCGCTCGTCGCCTTGCGGCAGCGGACTTTGATGGCCTGATGGCCGAAAATGCAGCGCAGTACCTGCTGGGTCCGCAGTTTCTTTTCCAAGAGGGCCCGGACTTTCGTTTCCTGCCCTTCTTCTTCGTCGTCAGCCTGGTCGAGCTCGGCCGTCAAATCGTTGAGATACGTGCGGATCGACGTGCGGGCCGCCGCCTCCTGCCAGGGCGGTACCTGAATCTGGAAAATATCCTTCGTCGTCTCGCCGATTTTGATGCGCGTCTTGGCTGCCAGTTCACCCAGGCCGTTGCAGACGTCCTGCAAGTGCAGGATCATGTGGTTGATCATGTGTTCCAAATGAGCAAAATGCCCCTTCCTTTCTTCTTCGGAAACGGAAATGACCCGTTCCAGGCGGGCCCGGCTCTTGTCCTGCCATTCCAGGTATGCCGCATATTCGCGCTTGTAGCGGATACCGTCGACGATACTGCTGCGCAGCTTGACATCGGCGACGGCCGTTTCACAATACGACCGGAATGTTTCCCGCTGTTTGTCGCAGGCGCTCCGCCGTTCGTCCACTTCCTGGCGGAGGCCTTCGGCCTGTTCCAGGACAGGCATGACGGCTTGAGTCAGTTCTTTGACCGTATGCAGGGCTTCCAACCCTTCGACGAGCCCTTCGGGCACGTCATCGGCGGCAAAGAGGAGGCGTTCGTTCTTCACCGCCAGCTGCTGGTGCAGGGCCGCTAATTTTTTGGCTTCAGCCTGGGCCGCCTGCTGTTTCCGGACGGCAGCGGCCATGGCTTCTTTCAGGGACTTCGCCAGGTCCCGGGCCTGGGCCCGGACAATAGCGACAGGGGCATCCAGGGCCGGCATGGCTTCATAGCGGGACTGGTAACGGTTTTCTTCCGTCTTCAGACGGCCTGCGGCCTGGTCGTACTGCGAGCGGGCCGCCCGCCAGGCTTTATCGGCCAGCCGGCAAGCCTGGACCAGGCCCGGCCGTTCCCGCAGGAGGACGGCTTCCCGCTCATCGCCATCATCGGGATAAACGAAGTGCTCATCCAAAGGCAGCTCCGCCGACTGGCGCAATCGTTCCATATCGGCTGCCAGCTTGGCCGCTGCCTGGCGGGCCCCTTCGATTTGGGCTTCCAGGCGGCCCCGGTTCTCATTGGCTCCGTCGAGGCGGCTCTTGAGGCGGCGCCGTTCTTCGGCCAGGACATCATAGTCCCGTCCATCCGGAACCGGTTCGGCATCTTGGACTTCCGCCCAATATAACCGCTGTTTCAGCTGGCTGCAACGCGTTTCGATGCGGCTGTACTGGCGCAGTCTTTCTTCATACTGGGCCTGCAGGCGGTCGGCTTCCTGGGCCAGCCCGCCGAGCGTATGCTGCCGTTCGTCGGCCTCTTTCATGAGCTGGCCGTTCTTTTCCAATATGGCCCGATGCTGCTGCTGTAATTCTAAATAATCGCCCAACCGCCGGAGAGCAGTGTCAAGCTTAGCTTCCTGCTGGCGGGCCGCAGCCAGGCGGCTGCGGTAGAGTTCGACGCTCTGGCGGCATTGTTCCACAGTCTGGCGGGCTTCATCCAGGCGCCGCTGGCAGCGCTCACTGTCTTCCTGGAGCTGGCCCTGTCTTCCCAGGCGGTCGCGGTACTGGCTGAAAGGCTGGTTTTCATAAAAGGCCTGCAAATCGCTGAGGAGCGGCCGCAAGGCCGTCAAGTCCCGGTCGTTGTCGGCCATAGCGGCATCGGCATGACTGGCACCGGCCCGCAGGGCTTCCAACCACGACGCGAAGGCTTCAGGCAGTATATTCTGCCAATACGCCGGCACGACCTGGCGCGTCGGCAAGGGCTGGCTCTGGCCAGCGACGAGACGGCGCACTTCGACTTCCGTCAGGACGAAGACGGGCTGGAAAAAGTCACGTCCTGCTTTTTCCAATCGGCTCAAAAGCTGCGGCAGTTCATCGGTCGTCGTCACGACGGACGCCGCCCAGAAGGGATACCGGCTGTACAGGCCTTCGGCGCCGCCTTCTGCCGTTTCGCTGTACGTGCGGAACAGTTCGGCACCGCTCTTGAGATAGAGGAAATCACCGCTCCAGGCATCGATTTTATCGGCCAGGACCGGGTCGGCCAGGAACTGGTCCTGACTGCCATAAATATCGAGCCAGCGGTGCGCCCGGCGGCGGGCCAGGTCCAAGTCACGGCGCCGCGCTTCCAGCGTGACCAAATCATCACCGGCCTGCTGGCAAAGGGCATCGGAGCGGCGGTAGAGGCTGGCCGTATCGTCGGCGATATTGGCACAGTGCGGCCACTGCTGCAGCCGGTCCAGGAGATTCCTGGCCAGCGTGTCGGTCTGGCTCAAGGCCAGGCCCAGCTGCCACAATTCCTGCTGTCGTGCCGCCTCTTCCTTTTCGGCCGGTGCGATGAAAGCGGCGGCCTTACGACCTTCTTCTTCATAAAAGGCCTGGTTCTTTTCGTAGCCCGCCGCTTCCTGGCGGACCTGGGCCAGGTCCCGCTGCCAGCGCCGCTGGACGTCGGCTGCTTCTTGATGGACCGAATCGGCAAAGAGTTCCTTTTCCATTTTTTCTTGCTGCCGCAGGAGTTCCCGAATCTGGCCTTCGCCGCTTTTGACGTCACTGAGGATACGGTGGTAAGCTTCTTCCTGCTTTTCCTGTTCCGCCTTGACACTGTCTTGCTGCTGGCGCACGTGTTCCATGGCTTCGGCCGTCTGCTTCAGGTTTTCCTGCTCCTTCGCTTCGGCCTGGCAGAACCAGCCGTGAAGGGCGGCACTGTTCTGTTTCAGGTCAGCCAGCAGCTGCTGCGTAGCCGCATCGGCTTCCAGACTGGCCAGGGCCTGCTGCCGGTCGGCCAGGAGGGCCTCATTCTTAGCCTGGTCCCGCTTATAACGGCTCAAGGTCAGATTCTGCCCTTCCCGGATATTGGCCAGGCGTTCCGTCTCGGCCTGCTGGAAGTGCTGTTCGGCACTGTCGCTGGCTGTGCGGGCTGCATCACAGTTTTCCTTGGCTTCGACGACATCACAGGCGGCCAGGAGGCGTTCTGTTTCGGCCTGGCGGGCGGCCAGGGCGGCCTGTTCTTCCTTCAAGGCCCCTTCTTCATCGTGCCGCGCCGTTTCGTCCCGGCAGACGCGGCCATAATAGGTCCGCAAGCGGCTGTTCAGCGCGCGCAGGCCTTCTTCGGCATCGAAACAGGTCTTCTGTACAGCCGTATAGGCTTCGAGCTGTTTCAGGACACCCTGCATTTCATCAATGCGCTTTTCCAGGCGCAGCTGCTGCTTCACATGGTCCCGCTGGCTTTCAAAGAGTTCGGCGAAGCCATTGCCCGTCTGGGAGCCGGAAGCGGCCAGGCAGCCTTCTTCGACCGTCGGGATGAGCAGCCGGTCTACGAGTTCGCTCGTCGTGCGGCAATTCTCAAAATAGCCTTCGACGCCGCCTTCCGTTTCATTGATGGCGGCAATCTTGTTCCATTCCGATGGGATAATCTTGAAGTGCTCTTCCAGGTACTGGCCATAAGCCGTAAGCGTATCGTTCTCAGAAAAGAAACGGGCTGCCATGGTGTGTTCGGCGACGCCGCGGAAATACGACGCCATTTCTTCTTTCGTCGCCGGCCGGGCCTTGCCCTTCTCGCGGCGCACAAAGGGCAGCGTATCCAGGCGGACCTGGGATGACGGCGTATATTCCAGGGCGAACTCCTGACTGGCCAGCTGTTCCTTGCTGTTTATGAAAAGGGATACGGCCGTCAGGGCATAGCGCCGCGGCTGGTCTTCGAGGATCCATTCGACGGCAATGTGGGCGATGGCATTGTTCAGCTGCAGCGTTTCCTGGATTTTGCGCTGGGCCACAGTCTTGCGCGGCAGGACAGCCTGGATCAGGGTCTGGACGAAGACCGTCTTGCCGGCGCCATTTTCCAGGAGCAAGATGCCATTATAGCCGTCGAAGCGGAAGGTCGTGTCGATATAGCGTTTGTGGCCGTTGTCATAGACGACATTGGTGAAACGGATTCTACTGATGGAGGGCATGGGGATTATCTCCTTTCCGCTGTTCTAAGTCATACATGAAATCGAGGATACCGTGATTATAGGCCGATTCCATGAAATAATGGGCAAAAATGGCCCGGGCCTTGGTGGTCAGTTCCATTTCACCTTCGCCGATTTCCCGGACCAGGTGCTGATGGACGAGGAAGGCCTTGGTCATGTTGAGGAAACTCAGGCGGCTGTTCGTCCGGGCATCCTGTTTCTTCGCCGTCTCCTTGAGGCTGTCCATGTCGCTCCACTTCTGCATCAGGGCCAGCCAGTTGAAATTGCAGTCTCCCTCGGCTTCGCGCAGGACCGCTTCGTCGTGGTGGCGCAGGGATTCGATGCGGCTGTCCATGGCTTCCAGCCAGAGCGGCATGGTGACGAAATCGTTGGGCTCATCGGACTGATAGCTGTCGTAGAAACAGCCGAAAAGAACGATGATGGCCATATACATAAGATAAATATCCATATTGACCGACTTGGCGGTCATATATTTCTTCTTGAACTGATCGTTGCTGATGTGGAAGGGCGAATCGACAGCCGCCGGCAGGAGATACAGCGTATCGGCATCGGTCACGAGGACGCATTTGACGTGGCGGGCATAGATTTCTACCTGGCCGGCAATGTCTTCGTCTTCCCAATACAAGGGCACATCGAGTTTATGGACTTCACCGTTCGCGGCCAGGCGGGCATAAATATCGAAGGCGGCCATCATTTTCTTGTTATCCAGCATGGACTGTCACCTCTATTTCCATATTACTGATCGTATAATCCAGGATATCCACGGTCCCGTCTATTTCGACGGCCTGCAGGCTTTCCAGCTGCGGACACTTTTCGGGAATGGCGGCATAGACCGATTCCGTACCGGCCAGGTCAGCGCTCACATGGAGGACCTGGCGGCGGTGGATGAGCATCCAGAAGATATAGAACTGCTTTTTCCGGCATAACTCAGGGGCTTCGTCTTCCAGGTACTGGCAGAATGCCTCCAGGGTCGTCGCCGTCCGGCCGCCGAGGAAGGCCAGCAGGGCCTGGACGATGGCGGCATAATGGCTCTGGATGTTGACCAGCTTCTCGCCGCTCACTTCCGTATCGTCGACGTCGGGGAAATCTTCCTGCCGGCTCTCCCGTTCCAGCCGTTCCAGCCGCTGGGGCATGAAGACGTCCAGGAGCGACCAGACGCGGCACTGCTGCAGTTCCAGGAAGGGCTCGACCAGGCGCCGGGCCGCCGTCACCGGCAAGGGCGACGAAAAGAGGCGGCTCGTGATTTCCTGTTCGTAATTGAAACTGTCGATGCCGGTAAAATACAAGGACTCTTCGGCAGCTTCCAGGGCCGATGTCCCCAGGTCGATGCCGGCCTTGAGCAGGCTGCGGTGCAGACTGTGGACGTATTCCAGGCGCCGTTCGACTTCCAGGATATTGTCATAAGCCCGCCGTTCCGGGTCCTTGTCGGCATTGTTGCGTATCCGGTCCCGCGTCTCGATGACGAAGGCCTTCAGCTCTTTGAATGCGTCTTCTTCGCTTTTCAGGCGCTGGTTGAGGTCATCGACGATTTTCCGGTACCGCGCCAGCGTCTCTTCAGAAACGATGTTGCGATGGATTTCCTGACGGATACGGGCCATACGGCTGCGCAGGGTCTCGACGTCCAGGCGCATTTCCTCGATCTGCCGCAGTGCCAGGACGAACTGGCCTTTTTCCAGCTGTTTGCGCAGGATGAGCTGATTGATGGACAACTGATATTCGTTGAAATATTCTTTCGTCGCAAAAATGAGCTCCAGCCCCTGTTCATCGAGGACGTAATACTGCTCGTTCGAGTGGATGTCGGCCCGGTCGGCTTTCAGATACGAATAGCGGGCCCGCACTTCCTTTCCCTGGTCCCAGTCGAAAAAGACTTCTTCGTTGCGCTTGCCCGTCGGCGGCCGGAAGACGGCAACGATGTCCCGGGCCAGCTGTTCATAGCCCTTGGCATCGTCAAAGAGGAGGCCCTTCGTCTGGTCGGCCAGGAAAGCCGACAGATTGCGGATGCCCGCATCTTTCTTACCATCGAGCATCTGTTCAAAGAAAAAAAGCAGCGTCATCAGGCCCAGTTCCATGCCCGACCGTTCCTGGCCCTGGGCGTCCTTGAAACGACGCCGGCCCAGGCGGTACAAAGGGGCCATGAGCAAGATGCGCTGCATTCGTTCAGAAAAATGTTCTAATTCCATGTAATGTCTCCTTTAATGCCCTGATGAGGTCGCTTTCGGTCAGGGCTTCCTGGGGATAATAACAGCCCCTGTCCAAGATGTCCCGGAATATACGGGCCTGGCTTTCGCCGACGGCCGCGGCAAAGGGCGGCCACACCGATTCTTCGCGCTGCTGATTTTCTTTCCCCTGCGGGGACTCATAAGCCAGGAAGGCTTCATAAAAAGGGACGGCCAGGCGGACTTCCACCGTCTTCGAGCTGGCTGCAGCCTGCCAGATACGCAGTCCTTCCCAGTCGAAATCACCGAAATACCAGACAACGTGATGGGCATTGGGACAGCCGCACTGCTGGGGGAGCAGGTCCAGATTGGCAGCAATCTTCCAGCCACCGCCAAAGATAAGCGACGTCAGCCGGCTCTCTGCCAGATGCGGCAAGAGACGGCCATAAGGGGCCTTATTCTCGACGACCAGATGGTGGCAGACGGGCTGCTGTAAATGGCCGGGATGGACAGCCATCATAAGAGGATCCGGCTGGTCACAGATGCCTAAGTCAGCCGCCGTCAAGCCCACTCGTTTCAACAAAGCCGCTCCCGGTCCGAGGAGATATTTCTCATCGGCAAAAATATCCCACGAACGCTGCTGGAGCGATGTCATTTCCCCTATGCCCTGAGCCAGCCAGGCACTCAGCTTTTCGATATACGGCAAATCGGCCTGCCAAACTTTCAAAGGCTGTTCGTAGTAGAAAGAAAAATCGAGCTTTTCCGACAAGGCCAGGCGGATAGCTTCGGCCTGGATCACTGATACCGAGGCAAAGAGCCTGGATAGCACTCGCTTGAGCCGCCGCGGCAGGCCGCTGAAATCGACGCCGCCAGCACGGACAGCCATCAAGCTGCCGTCTTCCAACAGAGCGGCTACAGCCTGGCGGAAGCGGTCATAATCCCAAGAGGCAAAAGCGGCCTGCAGGATATCGAGGTCTACCGTCTTTTTCGGATAATCCTGTAAGAACCGGCGCACAGCCGCTACATCTGTATCATCCACAATCCTCTCCCCTTTGCCATGATTATTGTATTCTATTATAGCATAGTTCTGACAGCCAATACTACTGTTTTGCCAAATCACGTCCGCGGCGCCAGGTGCTGTTTCTGTTCGTACATCTTCGTGTCGGCCCGGTTGAAGACGGCCTGGTACGTGGCATCCCGTGTCTTATCGTAGACGGCCATGCCTACAGAGGCGGCGAGCTGCGTCCACGGCTGGGCGGCATTTAGGTCGCGGATGCGTTCAAAGGCACGGACCTGCTGGAACAAGGCATCCCGACGTTCATAGTCTTCGCCTTCGAGGATGACGACGAATTCGTCGCCGCCGATGCGGTAGACGGGACTGTGCTTGTAGATGTGGCAGACGGCCTGGCACAGGCACTGCAGGGCGATGTTCCCCTTTTCGTGGCCGAAGCGGTCGTTGACGTCTTTGAGCTGGTTCAAATCGACCATGACCACGGCAAAGGCCGCCTGGCCGGCAGCGATTTTCTGGTTGAGATCATATACTTTCTTGTCGTAGGCAGCGACGTTCTTGACAGCCGTCAGTTCATCCTGATAGGCCTGTTTCTGCATGGCGCCGACGTATTTGCGCATCCGTTCCATCGTATCGTTCATATGGCCGGCGAGCTTCCCGATTTCGTCTTGAGCTGTACTGTCCAGAGGCTGGTCATATTCGCCGCGGCCCAGGCGCCGGGCCGCTTCCCCGATATCCTGCAGGGGCCGGACGATGCGGTCTGCCGCCCGGATGGCCAGGAGCGTCGACAACAGGCCGACGACAACAGTCACGGCTAAAACCAGGAAAACCAGGAACTGGCGGCCGGCGTAGATTTCCCGTTCCGGTGCCGTCACGGCTAGTTTCATGCCATTTTTCAAAGTCGTAAAGCCCAGGGCCATGGGAATCCCCTGATAATAGTAATGGATCAGGCGGACATCCGTCGCCGACTGTGTCAGCAGGTCCCCATAGCGGACGATGTCGAAGCGTGGCTTGAAATCATAGACGGCATTCTTCCCGTCGGGATGGAAATAGAAGGTCTGCCAGTCCTTGAAGAGGAAGCCGTAGCCGCTGTCATAGACCTTCATATTGCCGACGATATCACAGAGCATGTTGAAGTCGATATCGACGCCGACGACAGCGACGAACTGGCCTTGGACGAAGATAGGCATGACGTAGCTAATCATGCGCATGCCATTATT
The DNA here is from genome assembly GCF_047974155.1 of Megasphaera jansseni. Taxonomy (NCBI): domain Bacteria; kingdom Bacillati; phylum Bacillota; class Negativicutes; order Veillonellales; family Veillonellaceae; genus Megasphaera; species Megasphaera jansseni. The sequence continues at coordinate 57,324 of NZ_JBHYRR010000006.1, forward strand.
GCCATTGACGTAAGGCGCCGTCCACAAGGCTTTTTTCTCATACAAGGGCTGGTAATACCAGTTTGTCCGATTTCTGTCAGCGTCGCCATAATAGGTGACAGGCGTAATGGGCTGGGGCGTGAAGTCATGGCGTGCATCGCGGCGGGCATACCAGAAACCGTCCGGGCCGCCGGCCAGGTATTCATTATAATGGAGATAATAGCCCTGGACGCCGTCGATGCCAGACGCGGCATTATAAAAAGACCGACGGATCAAAGCTTCCAGCCGGTCGCGGTTCGCCTCGTCACGCAAATCCTGCGGGTCCTTGACTTCGTGTTCAATGGTATGGCCGATGTAATGGACAATGTCTTCAGACTGCATAAAAATCGGGTTCAGTGTCGTACTAGCATGGATAGCCCGGCCGTTGAGGGTCTTGGCGGCGATTTTCGTTTCGTCGCGGTCGACGAGGAAGACACAGAGACCGCCAAAGACCAGGGTCAGCGTCAGGGAGACGCCGCAGATGATGGTCAAAAAGCGGGACCGTATGGTTTGCATCATGAAAGATTTCCCCCTTTATGCTGCTGGCAGGCCGGGCAGCAGAGAGCTGGCCGCACACAGGCCAGGGCCAATGCCCGGTGGCTCTTGGAAACGGCGATATACGTGACTTCTTTCCACGTATAGCTTGCGTCCTCCCCTTGCTGGCGGAAGCGGAAACAGTCCGACTGGTCCCCTTCGGACAATTTCACCTTGAGCGCCGTATAATCCGTGAAATCCAGGAATCGCTGGCAGTCATCAGGATGGATATAGTGCTGGGCATAGTTCTGCAGGAACGAGCGCATAGACAGGCATTTCTCTCGAAGTTCCCCCGCTATGGCATGGTGTGAGAACAAAGGAATCCCTGCTGATTTGTCCAAGTCGATGAGGTAGATGACGTCGTACAAGCGGTAGAGCTCATGGATGTGGACATTGAGGGCCTCCTGTTCCTGGATGTGTTCGTCCAGAGTCAGGTTGTGCAGGGATACGGTCATCATCCAGCGCGACGGCAGAGAGGCTGCCAAATCGGCCGTAAGCTGGACGTAATAGCCTTTTTCCGACTGGAAGAGCGTTTCCAAGTGACCGCTCTGCTTGAGGCCTTCCATGAGGTCCCGGAAATGGGCATAGAGATGCGATCCCGGCCGGTTGATGCGCAGTTCTGCACTGAGGGCTGTAATGCGGCCGAAACTGACCAGCTGTGTCCGGTAGGCCTGATTGAGGTAGACGTGATGGAATTCCTGGCCGTCGTACTCGACCAGGGCCAGGGGCTGGTCCGTCCGGCAGATAGCCGCGCTGGCTTTATCATAATAAGCCTGGCTGTCCCGGCTTTCCAGCGGCCGGTACTGGCCTTCCAGATAGGCAAATAAATCATCCCAGGGCATGGGCTTGCTAAAGAAATAGCCCTGGAGTTTCTCACAACCTACAGAGGCCAAGAAATCGACGTGTTCCTGTGTCTCTACCCCTTCGGCCAGGCTTTGGCTGCCGATTCCCTTGACCATATCGACGGTCGTGCCGATGATGGAACGGGCCTTGTCCGTCGACGACGAGAGGAAACGCGTATCTAGTTTGATGATATCGAAGTCGTAATCCTTGAGGACGTTGAGGGACGAATAGCCGCTGCCGAAATCGTCCATGAGGATCTGGTAACCGGCCTGGCGGAAGCGTGCCAGCGCCGCTTGGATGACGTCCTTGTCATGGACCAGCATGGTCTCCGTGATTTCCAGATGGATGAGGTCCCGCGGCAGGCCGTATTCCCGGACGGTATCTTCGACGACCTGGAAGATGTCGCAGAGGAAAAAGTCCAGGCGCGACAAGTTGAAGGACACCGGGACGACGGGAAGCTGCCGGTCCAGGCGGCGGCGCAGGGCCTGACAGGTCTGTCGCAGGATGTAGCAGTCGAGTTTATAGATATCATGATTCTTTTCCAGGACGGGAATGAAGCGTCCTGGCGACAGGAATCCGACGACGGGGTCATCCCAGCGGGCCAGGGCTTCCATGCCGCAGACGGCACCGGTCAGGGTGCGGATGACAGGCTGATAATAGACCTGGATCCAGCCGTGCTCGATAGCCTCATCGCAGTGTCCGGCAATGTAGTCATTGATCGTAATCAGCTGCTGCAGGTCCTGGGTATATTCCAGGACGGAGACGCCCACTTCATCGCGGATATGCTGACAGGCAATCTTGGCATAGTCCACGGCCAGCGCCGGGTCGACGACCTGATTTTCAGGGAAATGATAGACGCCGGCCTTGATTTCCAGATGATATTCATGGTACGCCTGACAAATCGATTCATGGAGAGCTTCCAGCTTTTCCTTCACCGGCCTTTCAGCCGTGAGCAGCAGGAAATGGTCGTTGCGGCGGCGCGACAAGAATCCTTTGGGAAAGGCTTCTTGGATGATGGCCGCCAGGCCTTTCAGGCAGTCATTGCCGGCGGCGACGCCATAACGGATATTGACGAGCTTGAAGTTGATGATATTGAAATAGACCAGACAGTATCCATGCAGGGACTGGCCCGATGCCATGAAGTCCCGGACATACTGGAGGAAGCGTCGGTTCCCTGGCAGGCCGGTCATGTTGTCGATGTCGCTGGTCAGGTATTTGCGATCGTAATCGATGAGGAAGACGTAATAGACGTCACCTATGCCGGACAGGGTGACTTTGCGGCTGAAGTGTTCCGCATAGCGCACGGTACCATCGCAGGTGATGATGCGGTAGCGGACATAACCGCTCTGGCAGACGTCGCTCGCCGTCTGATAGCGGATATCCCGTTCTACCAGCTCGCGGTCCCGCGGGTCGACCATGCCGCGGAAACTGTGATGGACAAGGCTGGCCAATTGGTCATAAGAAGAACAGCCAAAAAAGCCGATGACATAGTCACTGGCATAAAGCAGTGTTTCCTTTTCATCGGCTTTATAAACAAAGATGCCCCCGGCCAGGCTCTGCGGGATGCAGGCCGTCAAGGCAGCCCGCTCCTCCCCATTCATTCGATATTCCATACGTCCGTCTCCTGTCATAACAATATATGAATAGATTGCTATTCCTTCTATGCTATATTTATATTTCTGCATGTATTTAATGTTATTATAGTACAAGCACGACAGGAGCACAAGCGCTGACTGACTCCGGTCAGGGTTCGTAGGACAAAATGGAAAAGACTTCCCGGTTCGGATGGTGTGATTCTTCAAAATACAGGGTCCGTTTCAGCTCCCGTTCCCATTCGGCTTTGCGCTTCTTGTCCTGGAGCAGGGCCAGGACGTCGGGATGGGCTTCGATGAGGATGTCGCCTTTGATGTGGCGGACCTGGACCATGTGGCGCAGGCGGCGGATAATCTGGATGGCTACGGTTTCCGGCGAATAGAGATACCCCGAGCCGCCGCAGACGTCGCAGGGACTGAACTGGACCTGGTACAAGCTCTGGCGGGCTTTCTTGCGGGTGATTTCCACCAGGTTCAAGGCCGTCATGCCCAGGACGCGGGTCTTCGTGCAGTCCTGAGCCGTCTCGCGGGTCAGGATCTGGAGGATTTCATCGCGTTTCGTCGGCTGAGCCATGTCGATAAAATCGATGATGATGATGCCGCCGATGTCGCGCAGGCGCAGCTGGCGGGCGATTTCCACGGCCGCTTCCTTATTGACATGGAAAATCGTGTCCTGCAGGGTCGATCCGTTGCCGGTATACTTGCTGCTGTTGACGTCGATGACCGTCAGGGCTTCCGTGTGATCGATGACCAGGTTGCCGCCCGACGGCAGGGGCACGATGCGCGACATGAGGTGCGTCAGGCTCTCTTCGATGGCGTACTGTTCAAAGATAGGCACAGTCCCTTCGTAGAGGCGGACGCGGCTGCGCCAGGACGGGTCGGGAAAGACCTGGCAGATGCGTTCATAGGCTTCGCGGCTGTCGACGACGACTTGTTTGACGTCGGCTGTGAAATGGTCGCGGATCATGCGCATGACCAGATCGGCTTCGCGGTATAAGAGGGTCGGCTTGCGGGCCAGCTTATACCGCTGGAGGATACTGTCCCACGTCCCCAGGAGATACTGCAGATCCTTCAGGAGTTCTTCCCGGGAAATGCCCTTGGCGACCGTCCGGATGATGAGTCCCATACCATCGGGCTTGATTTCCGATACGATGCGGCGCAGGCGGTTGCGTTCTTCTTCATCGCGGATTTTCTTGGACACGCCGATATAATCGACGGTCGGCATGAGGACGGCATAGCGGCCGGCCAGGCTGATATTGGCCGTGACTTTCGGTCCCTTCATGCCCTGTTCGTCCTTGATGACCTGGACCAGGACGGACTGGCCCACAGAGAGGTGCATCTGCTGGATTTCTTCCTTCGATGCCGCCCGCGGGAACATGTCGCCCATATAGATGAAGGCGTTCCTGCGGCGGCCGATATTGACGAAGGCAGCCTGCAGGGACGGCAGGATGTTCTGAATCGTCCCTTTATAGATATGGTTGACTATGTGCATGTCGTCATTGCGTTCGACAGCGAAATCACGAAGACGACCATCCTCCAGGATAGCCATGCGCGTTTCTTCTGGCATGACATTGCCTACGATTATTTTCATCTTCTCATTCCTCCTGTGCGGGCCATTTCGTAAATCCTAAGACTATTTTACCAGTAAAACGGCAAAATAGCCCGTTTCTTTGGCGTCGGCTGCCTTTTCATAGATCCGTTCCCCCGGCAGGCCGCAGCGCTCAATCATCGACGCCTTATCGAGGAGCTGCAGGTCTCGCAGTTCCTCTTGGATCGGGGCCAGCCGGCCCGAAGGCTTCATGATGACTTTGCTGCCTTCCAGAGCCAGCAATTCTTTGCGCTGCCGGTTGTTACCGGGGATGACGATGAGGGCTTCATCCTTTTCGCACAGCGGCTGCTGGAGCTTGGCGGCGACGGCGCAGAAGCTGGGCACGCCGGGCACGATTTCCGTGTCGTAGCCGGCCTGATGGATGAGGCGGTGGACATAGATGCTGGTCGCGTAGACCGTCGGGCAGCCTAAGGTGATAAGGCAGACATCGCGCCCCTGGTCGAGTTCAGTCATGAGCCGCCGCGCTGCCTTCTCATGGGCTCCCTGGAGGACCTGGTCGTCGCGGGTCATGGGAAAATCCATGGCGACGACGGTTTTATCTTCTACGGAAATGCCGCAGCCGTCCAGGGCCTTCATAAGGATTCCCTGAGCCGTGACGACACCGGTCCGGCTCTGGGGCACGGCCAGGACGGGACAATGCCTGATGATTTTCAGCGCCTTCAGGGTCAGCAGTTCCGGATCGCCCGGGCCGACGCCGACGCAATAGAGTGTACCATTCATGATCATCCCTCAAATAATGAATATTTTTTGCCATCTTCCTTGCGGACGAAAAGGCCCGTCCGCCGGGCCAGCATCATGTCCGTATGGATAGGCAGGCCGAATTCCTTACCCAGGATTTCCCAGACCTGGGACGGCTTGATAGCCCCTTCGCCAGTCTGATAGATGCCGACAGTCAGATAGACATTGCCGTCTTTCACATGGCCGTGGATCTCTTCGACGACGTGCTGCTTGACGTCGATGGTGCGCACGCGGTGCTTGCCCTTATGGGACACTTTTTCATAAAGGACCTGCGGCGCTTCATTGAATTTCGCCAAAATCTGGTTGAGCCCGTCCTGGCTGAGATCTTCCGTCAGCGGGCCGCGCAGGGTGTAGACGGCGTAGTTGGCAATGGCCATCAGCTTCGGCGCCTTGGCATCGACGTACTTGCCGTCGAGGACGGCAAAGCCATCAGGAGACATGGCGTTCATGCGCGCCATGACGTCGGCAACGGGCAGCTTTTCGGCCAGTTCCATGTCCAGGTATTCCACATCGGCCGATACCCCGACCCCCAGGGCCGAAGCGAAGCTCAGTTTCATGTGCGGGTTGAAACCTTCGGAATAACAGATAGGCAGCTGGGCCCGGATGATGACGTAGCGCACGGCCCGGGCGAAATCGAGGTGCGACAGGAATTGCAGGGCCCCGTCTTTCTTAACAGCTAAACGTAGTCTTTCCATGGTCGTCCCCTTCCTTTCTGTCGATGATGGATACGCCCAGGTGCGGGCAGACCCCGCAGCCCGTGCAGGGCAGGCGGCGGCAGTCGTGGGTCAGTTCAGCCTTCGTCGCTTTCTGCCATTCCCGTTTCAAATAGGCCTTGGCAGCGCCGTTGCTGAGATGGTCCCAGGGCAGGGCTTCGTCGAGGCTGCGCGTCCGGGCGGCATAGTAATCCGGGTCGATGCCGGCCAGGTCAAAGGCCTTCATCCACATATCGTAGTCGAACATTTCCGTCCAGCCGTCGAACTTACAGCCCAGTTTCCAGGCTTCATAAAGGACTTTGCCCATGCGGCGGTCGCCGCGGGCGAAGGTCGCTTCCAGGCGGCCCGTCTTGGCGTCGTGGTAATGGTAGGAAATGTGCTTGTCGTTGATGAGCCCTTTGATGTACTGCTGCTTCCGTTCGATTTCTTCGATAGGCAGCTGGCCGAACCACTGAAAGGCCGTATGCGACTTGGGCACGAAGCTCGATACGGAGACCGTGACCTTGCCGTTATTCTTGTGGGTCACTTTGCGGTAAAGGTTGAGGACCTTATAGGCCAGGTCGGCGATGCCGGCCAGGTCTTCGTCCGTTTCCGTCGGCAAGCCCATCATGAAGTAGAGCTTGACCGTAGACCAGCCGTTTTCAAAGGCATTTTCACAGGCTGCCAGCAAGTCTTCTTCGGTGACGCCCTTATTGATGACGTCGCGCAGGCGCTGGGTCCCGGCTTCAGGCGCAAAGGTCAGGCCGCTCTTGCGGACCTGCTGGACCTTCTTGGCGATATCGACGGAAAAGCTGTCGACCCGAAGCGACGGTAGGCTGACACTGACTTTCTGGCCCTTGAATTCGTCCAGGAGCCGGTCAACCAGTTCGGGCAGACAAGAGTAGTCGGCCGAGCTCAGGCTCATGAGGGAAATCTCATTGTAGCCGGAATTGGCGATGATCTGTTTGGCCAGGTCTGCCAAATGTTCCGGCGACTTTTCCCGGACCGGGCGATAGAGCATACCGGCCTGACAGAAACGACAGCCGCGGCTGCAGCCACGGAAGAGTTCCAGGACGGCCCGGTTGTGGACGATGTCGATATTGGGCACGATAGGTTTCGTCGGGAAAAAGACATGTTCCACATCGGAAACGACGCATTTCTCGATTTCTGCCGGAGCTCCCGGTTCAATAGCCATCAGGCCCTGGAAATCGCCTTTTTCATCGTACTGGGCTTCATAGAAGGACGGCACGTAGTTGCCAGGCTGCTGCGAGAGCTGTTTTAAGAGACCCTTCTTGCCGCCCGGTTTCCCCTGCTCTTTCCAGGCGATGATCGTATCGGCCAGGACCTGCGTCGATTCTTCCGATTCACCGAGGAAAAAGACGTCGATGTAATCGGCCAGCGGTTCGGCGTTGTAGGCACAGGGCCCGCCAGCTGCCACCAGAGGCATGTCATCGCCGCGGTCTTTGGCAAAGAGCGGGATGCCAGCCAGGTCGAGCATGTTGAGGATGTTCGTAAAGCTCATCTCATACTGGAGGGTAAAGCCGACCATATCGAAATCGCGGACAGGCGTCTTCGTTTCCAGGGAAAAGAGCGGATAGCCTTGACTGCGCATGATGTCTTCCATATCCGGCCAGGGTGCGTAGACCCGTTCGGCTGCGACGTCAGGCCGTTCATTGAGCAGGGCATAGAGGATGCGCAGGCCCAGATGGCTCATGGCGACTTCATAGACGTCAGGGAAACAATAGGCAACGGTCAGCTTGACGGCGTCGTGATCCTTGACGACGCTGTTCCATTCTCCGCCGACGTAGCGGGCCGGCTTGCTGACTTTGCTCAGTAAAATCGGATCGATCTCCACGGGATGTGACAAATTAGTTTCCTCCTTCACGGCGGGTTAAAAAATCATCGTCTGCTGACGCATGTAAATACTCAGTAAGAGGCCCAGGCCCATCATATTGGTCGTCAAGGCGCTGACGCCATAGCTCATGAACGGCAGAGGAATCCCTGTGACCGGCATGATGCCGCAGGTCATACCGACATTGACCAGAATCTGGAAAGCCCACATAGAAACGACGCCTGTCGCCAGCATCATGCCAAAGCTGTCCTTACAGTCCTTGGCGATCATGAGGCCGCGATAGACGAGGATGAAGTACAGGAACAAGAGGAAGACGCAGCCTAAAAAGCCCAGTTCTTCGCCGATGACGGAAAAGATGAAGTCCGTATGGTTTTCCGGCAGGAAGTTCAGTTGGCTCTGCGTCCCCTGGAAGAGACCTTTACCGAAGAGCATGCCCGAACCGATGGCAATCTTCGACTGGATGATATGATAGCCGGCACCAAAGGGATCGGCATTCGGATTGAGGAAGACGGTGATACGGGACTTCTGGTAATCCTTGAGGAAATGCCAGCCTACCGGGGCCATGACGACGCCGGCCAGGAAGACGTTGCGCAAGAGGGACATCTTGATGCGGCCGACGAAGAGCATGCCGAAGGTAATGGCCAGGAAGACGAGACTCGTCCCCAAGTCAGGCTGTTTCAAGACCAGGAGGAAAGGAATCCCGACGTAGAGGCCGATGGGCAGGACCTGGCGCCACGTATTGAGCTGGCCTACGCGGTCGCTGAGGATGGCGGCCGTGCAGATGATCATGATGAGCTTGGAAAATTCCGACGGCTGCAGCGTGACCGGGCCGAGCTGGATCCAGCGCTGAGCGCCCAGAGCCGACGTACCGACGAACATGACGGCGACCAGCATGAGCAGGTTGATGATGTACAGGGGCTTGGCGTATTTCTTCAGTTTCGCGTAATCGTAACGGCTGAAAAAGAGGACGATCATCAAGTCGACGACAAAAGCCGCCCCCTGCTTTGCGACGAAGTCGTAATTGATGGCCCCTTTATTGATATGCGTCGCACTGCCGATGATACACAGGCTGATGCAGACGATGAGGAAGCTCACGATGAGCATGACTTTATCTAAATTTTTCCATTCTCGTTTAATAAACATTTCTCTCTCCTATCGACGATAGTGGCGCCAATTCCGGCACTCCTGACGGCGGCGGTGCAGCGACAGGCCCGGCAAGGCGGCGGGCTGGGCCTGGTGTCTCGGCAAGAGGGCCGTCAAAGCCCTTTCCTCGATGGCCTTCCCCGTTTCCAGCCAGGCGGCCGTTTCCGACAGAGCCTGACAGAACGGCAGGGAATCGGCTGTGCTGGCGATCCGCCCTTCCCCGGCAGCCCGGTCGATGCCCTCATCATGCGGCAAGAGACCGGCGAGGTGGCCGGTCTGCAGGCAGGCTTTGGCTGCGTCCGGCGTGATGACGCCGTCAGCGTAAAAATTGTTGAGGATGACGTCGTAGTGAAAGCGTTTCTCCCGGGCTGCCGACTGCATGACCTTGGCCGCGTCGCGCAGCGACGACGGCGACGGTTCGACGACGAACAGGATTTCATCGGCCAGGGCCGTCGCTGCCTGATAGGCGCCGTCGCGGCCGGGCGGGCAGTCGATGAGGGTATAGTCATAAGCCTCGGACAGGGATTCCAGGACATACTGGTATGACGGGATGTCGATCCGCTCCCAGGTCCGCTTCTGGCTGGCCGGCAGGAAATCCAGTCCCGGCACGACCGTCAGCAGGGCCTGACCGGGCAGGCATTTCCCCCGCGCAGCCTGGGCGGCATCGTAATGGATGGCCTCGTCCAGCCCGAAGAGCAGGTCCAGATTGCGCAGGCCCATGTCGGCGTCGGCCGCCAGGACACGATGGCCCCGGCGCTGCAAGAGGACGGCCAGGGCCGCCGTGATCAAGGTCTTGCCGACGCCCCCCTTCCCGGAGGCGATGGCGATGAGTCGGGACATGAAATCACTTTCCTTTCTGATGAGATAAGGCCGTCATCAGGGCCTACTGGTCTTGTTCAGCACGGTCGTGCTGACTACCGGTTTTCCCGTCCTGGTCATTCTTATCGGCCTTGTTGTCTTTTCCTTTACCGTCCTTGTCCTTCGGTGCGCCTTCGGCGTATTCACCGACGTGGAAATACGCTTCCAGCATAGAGCGGACAATCGGGCCAGATGACAGGGACCCGAACCCGCCCTGTTCCGTCAGGACGGCGATGACGATGCGCGGATGTTCATACGGCGCATAGGCGACGAACCAGCCATGGTCCGTACCGCCGAAGTTTTCCGCCGTCCCGGTCTTACCAGCGACCTGGATGGGGAAGCCGGCGAACAGGGAACCAGCGGTACCGGATTCTTCCGCAACGTTACGCATCCCTTCGCGGACCAAGTCCAGCGTCGATTTGGATACGGACAAGGTGCCGACCTGTTCCGGTGCAAAGATCTTATACGGTGTGCCGTCGAGGTTATCGATACGGCTGACGATGAATGGCCGGTACTGGATGCCGCCGTTGGCGACTTCGCTGACGATCATGGCCGCCTGGAGCGGCGTAACCAGCTGGAACCCCTGGCCGATGGCCGAGTTGAACGTATCGCCGAGGTACCATTCATCATGGAAATTCTTCTTCTTGTATTCCGCACTGGCGACCAGGCCCGGTGCTTCGCCGCGCAGGGCGATGCCCGTCTTCTTGCCCATGCCGAACATGCGGGCATATTTTGCCAGTTCGTCGATGCCGACGCGGCGGCCCATTTCGTAGAAGTATACGTTATCGGACTTAGCCAGGGCTTCGACGAAATTGATCCAGCCCAGGGCTTCGCCGCCGGCGTTGCGCATGTCGACCAGCCAGTGGCGGCCACTGTCGAAAATCATTTCATCTGGCGTAACTTTCTTGAGTTCCAGGGCAGCCGACCCGGTGATCAGCTTGAACGTAGAACCCGGCGGATATTCGCCGGCAATGACGCGGTTTTCCATGGGGTGATTGGGATTGTCGTTGATGAGGGACCATTCCTTTTCCGTAATGCCCCGGGTGAACCAGTTCGGGTCATAAGCCGGGCGGCTGGCCATAGCCAGGACGGCGCCCGTATTGGGGTCGATGGCGACGGCAGCGATGCCGTGGGTGCCGATGCCATTGGCAATCTGGCGGTCCATAGCCCGTTCCGTGGCCTGCTGCAGGTAGAGGTCGATGGTCAGGTGCATATTATGACCGGCTACAGGGTCCTTGCGTTCCATTTCCTTGACCGGACTGCCGGCAGCGTCGACTTCGACCTGACGGCCGCCGTCCTTGCCGCGCAGGAGGTCGTCATAATAGGCTTCCAGGCCGGCACGGCCGATCTGGGTGATGTTGGATACGCCTTCGACGCCTTTCAGGCGCTTGGCATCTTCTTCATCGATCTGGCCGACGTAGCCAAAGACCTGGGCGGCCATCATCTTGTACGGATAATAGCGTATCGGCTGGACATCGACGGATACGCCAGGCAGGTCATTGCGCTGTTCTTCGATTTTGGTGACGATATCCTGGGTCAAGTCATTAGCCAGGACAGTCGGCACATAAGAACTCTTGACCTTCTGGACCTTTTCCCGCAGTTTGTCTTCCGGCATGTTGAGGATACCGGCCAGCTTCTGCAGTTCTTCATCGCTCATGCCGTCCTTCGGCGGCACGTAGGTCACCATGAAGCTCGGCCGCGAACCGACAAGGATCTGCCCGTTGCGGTCGTACATGATACCGCGCATGGCCGCAATAGGGATAGCCCGCAGGCGGTTCCCTTCGGCCAGGGTATAGTAATATTCACCGGCAAAGAGCTGCAAATAAACCAGCCGGCTGACGAGGATGACGAAAATCGCGATGACGATCCAGTAGAGATAGCGGAAACGGCCATCTTGATTCTTCTTTTTCAATAACGCTTCAAGCATGTAACTAAATCTCCTTTATTTACCAGCGATAGCCCGGGAACCCGTAAAAGGCATCGTCGCGGCGCAGATGCCAGACGATGTGATCTACCGGCAGGGCCAGGATTCCGTGATAAACAAGCATAGGGATGCTGAATTCCAGCAAGTAGGCGGCGATGTTGATATACTGGCCGGCCAGGAAGAGGAACCCGCAGGTCAGGACCAGGCCGACTTCGGTCGCCGCGAGGACGATGAGCAATGTCAGTACCCACTGGTCCTTGTCGATGTCACGGCCGAGGTAACTGCATATGAGGGCTACGATGAGGTAGACCAGAAGGTGCAGGCCAAAGAAATTTCCGATAATGACATCCTGACAAAATCCGCCCAAAAGGGCCGTGATGATGCCGATGCGCTGGCCGTGATGGAGGGCCATGAGGACGACGAAGACGAAGATGAGGTTAGGCTGGCTCACGCTGTTAAACATAAAAGGCAGAATGGCAGCCTGCAGAATAAAGACGATGAAGGCTGTCATGACACAGTTCAGTTTCTTCATAATGCCGCGGCTCCTTTAATTCCTTCTACTTTGTCGCGATTCGTCTGCGGTACGAGTTTCGGCGTGACTTCCGGTTTTTCATAAGAGCCGGTATCGGCCGACTTCAAGATGACGAAGACTTCTTCCAGTTTGGAGAAATCGACGCTGGGACGAATGACGGCATATTTTACGAAATCATTTTCATTCTGATGAATCGATACGATGGTACCGATAGGCAGGCCCTTCGGATAGATGGAGCCGAAGCCCGATGTGACCAGGGTATCCCCTTCCAGGATATCTGCATCCTTGGCGATATTGACGAATTGCGGTTCCGTCGGCACGTTGCCGTTGCCGCGGACGACAGAGGAAACGCGCGATTCCGGACGCTGGACGATAGCGCCGATGCTGGTCCGCGGGTCCGTCAGGAGCTGGACGCGGGACGAATGAGGATAGACATCGCTGATGAAGCCGACGACACCACTCGGCGTGATGACAGGCATGTCTTTTTCGACGCCTTCACCGCTGCCGACATCGATGATCATGGTGTTAGTCCAGGTGCCGTAGTCACGGGAAATGACGGATCCGGCCAGGAGCTGATACTGATTATGGGTCGATTTGAAATTGAGGAGCGCCCGCAGGCGGTCATTTTCGGCTACGACTTCATCGTAGTCGACGGTCCGGCTCTTGAGGTCGGCATTTTCTTTTTCCAGCGATTCCCATTCAATGCGGTTCTTCAAGCTGACGTCGACGATATGGATGCTCGAGGTCAGCGAATCCATGACGCGGCTGGCACCGTATTCAAAAGGCGACATGATCGTCATCAGCGGCTTGGTAATGAACGGCAGGGAGTCGCGCTGGCGCCAGGCCCAGCCGACAAGCGCAATGACGATGAATAAGATGAGTACGAAGACGACGCTTCTTTTACCGAACGAAAACAATTTTAAAATCTCCTCCTATATATACGCTGTGCCCCTTCGATGAGGGCCGATAACTTATCACGATCAGCGACGGCAATGCCCGTGCCCTTGGCAACGGCCAGTTCCGGCTCAGAAGCCAGCATGACCGGGACCCCCAATTCCTGGGTAAAGAGCTGGTCCATGCCCTTGAGCTTGGCGCCACCGCCGGTGAGGACGATGCCGTGTTCCATGATATCCGCAGCCAGTTCCGGCGGCGTTTCCCGCAGGACGTCCTTGACCAGGTCGAGGATCTTGATGAGCGGCTTGCCGATGACGTGGTAGAGTTCACTCGATTTGATAGCCATTTCCCGCTGAAGACCGTCATCTAGGCCGCGGCCCATGAAGTAATAGCCCCGGTCCTCCAGCGGCAGGACGGCCGACCCGTTGGTCACTTTCATCTCTTCGATGGTCATGTCATCGGTGACGATATCGTACTGATAGCGCAGATAATCCTTGATAGCCGCATTGAAATCGAGACTGCCCAGATGGAGCGACTTGGATACGACGATGCCGCCCAGGGACAGCATGGCCACGTTAGTCGTACCACCGCCGATGTCGATGACCATATTGCCGACCGGGTCGTAGACGGGCAGATTCACGCCGAGAGCTGCTGCGGCTGCCGTTTCGATGAGAAAGGCTTCTTTGGCGCCGGCCTGATAGACGGCTTCCATGACGGCCCGCTTTTCGACATTCGACGCCGCCGAAGGCACACCGATCATGATGCGCAGGCGCTGGACGCTGCGGACGCACTTGCTGAGGATATAGCCCAGCATGGTCCGGGTCACGCTGTAATCGGCGATGACGCCATGGACCAGAGGCCGATGGAGCTTCACCGTTTCCGGCGACCGGGACAATAAATCCTCTGCCGCCCGGCCGACAGCAATCATCTTGCTGTTCCGTTCATCAGTCGCCATGACCGACGGTTCAGACAGGACGATGCCCCGGCCCTCCACATAGACCTGGGTCGTAGACGTCCCTAAATCAATCCCTATATTTTTAGTTAATGGAGAAAAAATCGAAGCCATAACAAATCCTTTCTATTTCTTTCGCATATTCTGTTATACAAAACAGTCATCATTCCATATTCTATCACATTGCGCCCCTTTTCGCATTAACTAATTTCAGGGAATAGAAAAAAGGAGCTGTCACATCGCGACAGCTCCTTTCAAGTTGTTAGTGGCTAGTTGTTAGTTGTTAGCGGATGGGTTTACGCGACTTTCAATCCAGCGCGGTGCAGGGCCATGACAACGGGTGTGATAATCAGGCCCGATACGATGGCTTCCGGGATGCCATTGACAACCGTAATACCTAACATGATGTTGATGACATTGGAAAAGGCAATGCCCTGTGCTTCTGCATAAGGTACGCCGACGATGGCTGTAAAGGAGCCCAGGAAGAGAATCGTGTGGCAGACCGTCGTGACGACAGCGGTAACGGCGATGCGCCATACTTCGCGGATTTTCAGACGGCGGTACAATTCAAAAGCGATGACGCCGATCAGGATGCGCGGTACGATGCAGATGAAGGCATCGGCAGCCACATTATACTGTACAGCAAACATGAGTAAGGCACTCGGTGCCTGTAAAGACCGGATAAAGGAAAAAATACCGAACATAAAGCCGACGATCATGCCCACTTTACGGCCTGCCGTGAGGCTGCCGATGATCGTTGGGATATGAAGTATCGTCGCGTTCATGATGACCAGCGGGATGAAACCATAGCCCGTAAGGCCTAAAAAAATCGTAATCGCCGATAAGAAACCGGCAACCGTTAACTGACGAATCGACAAAAAAGTGCGTCGTGCCGGCATAACACCAGCCACATTCTGTTTTTCCATGTTTTTCCTCCGTTCTCGCTCTTTCGCAAGATACAAGTCGTAATACGATTAAAGACGCAAAAACACGGCCGGTCCGCGCCAGTATCCGCCCGTTTCCGGTACCAATCCGGCGCTTTAAAAGAACCTGCCTTATGTGTCACGCGTAGTATATCATACTTGGAGGGGTCTTGCCAATAGCAATTGGGAATATTGTGAATTTTTCCACGAGCATAATAGTAGCCTCCGGCCGCAGTCCGCAGTTGGCAAAGAAACACTATTCAGAGAGTTCGCCCTCTACAGTTCAACGGCTAGCCCATGACGCTGCCATTTGTTATATCAAAATACCCGCTGTCCATCTTACTCGACAGCGGGTATTTACTACATATTTGCTTCGATTTTTTCGATAATCAAACGCTGTACCCATTTGGGCGGCATCCGATTTCCGGCGTTCCATTCCTGCACCGTACGATAAGGTGCGCCTAAGAGGTCAGCTAATCCTTTTACATTCAATCCAGCTTTCTTGCGCGCATACTTGATAGGATTATTTTCCCGGTCAATGACATCTTGATACGCGTCAGTATCAGCAACCACTAAATTAACAAATCCATTTTCCGGTACTTTTACTTTATCCCGCGGTGTCGGTTCGGGTATAGCCTGCTTTTGCTGTTCCATATTCCAGACCATTAAATTCAACACATCGTCTGCATTTTCCATCGCTTCGGTCAAGGTTGCGCCATCGGTAAAGCAACCGTCTACATCCGGAAAATTTACGTAATATACTTTGTCTTTTTCATCCCATTGAAATGTAGCTGGGAAAATATATTTACTCATGACGTCCTCCTTTTTATATGAATCAGGTCAAGGGGATTTCTCCCCTTGCCTTACTGAATACCAGCCTGTTTAAAAATAGCTTTAATCGTTCCTGGCGGTATGTCCTTATTGTGCCGCCAGACGGGGAATTGCTTTCCCGTTATCGGGCTGTAATACAGGTCATGATTTCCACCATGTCCAATCAACTTGCACCCATTCTTTTTAAGGATCTTTAGCAACTCCGACCGTTTCATTCTGTAAACTCCCTTCTTGATTATATCATACACCTTTTGAGTGTATTCGTAAATATGTAAACAATCTTTTGAGTGTATTTTCATTTCTTTAAAGAGGCGATTTTTATGAAAAAACGACCTGATAAGCGCTACAAAGTATCTCTGACCATCGACGGCAAACGTCATGATTTTTACGGCCGAACTATTAATTTTGCTTCGTCGCGGGGGCAAAAAGGGGTCAAACGCACCAGATATTGTGAGGTCAATAAAAAAAAAGGACACCCACCGCTGAATGCGATGGTTGTCCCATTGGTGCGAGTGGAGGGACTTGAACCCTCACGCCGTGAGGCGCCAGATCCTAAGTCTGGTGCGTCTGCCATTCCGCCACACTCGCAGGTACCCGTCTATTCTACCACGCTTTCCTCCTATTGGTCAAACAAAAAATATGGTATGATATTATCATATCTATTTTCAGAAAGGGTGTCCTCTATGTCATTACAACAAGAATCAAAATTTGAAGGGTCCGTACTCGGATTTATCGGCTATGGCCTCATCTTAGTCATCCTTACGATTTGTACGTTCGGCATCGCCTATCCTTGGGGCGAAGTCATGTTCCGCCGCTGGATCTGCCGCAATACGATCATCGACGGCCAGCGTCTCACCTTTGATGGAACAGGGCTGCAGCTCTTCGGCAGCTACATTAAATGGTGGTTCTTCACAATCATCACCCTGGGCATCTACGGCTTCTGGCTATTCAACAAAATGACCGCCTGGCGGGTCAAACACACGCATTTTAGGGAATAGTAAAAGGGCTGTCGCATCGCGACAGCCCTTTTAAGTGGTTAGTGGCTAGCGAGTTACTAACCACTAACCACGAGCCACTAACCACGAGCCACGAGCCACTAATCTCACACGACCTGGAACAGGTAGAATTTCAGGTAATTCGTTTCCGGGACGTTCCAGAGGATGGGATGATCCGGCGACTGTTGGCGGCCTTCGATTTGGCGGAGGCGGACACCGGCGTCTTTAGCCGCATCGTGGAGCATCTGGCGGAACAGGTCGTCGCGCATGAAGTGCGAGCATGAGCAGGTCGCCAGATAGCCGCCGCGGGGCAGGAGTTTCATGGCTTTCAGGTTGATTTCCTTATAGCCCCGGATGGCGTTGCGGACGGTATGGCCCGATTTCGTGAAGGCTGGCGGGTCGAGGATGATGAAATCATAGTCGTGACATTTGTGGTCGGCCAGGTCGGTCAGCAGGTCGAAAACGTTGGCCTGCTTGGCCGTGACGATGGCTTCCAGTCCGTTGCGGCGGATGTTTTCATTGGTCATGTCGATGGCTTCCTGGGAAATGTCGACAGCCGTGACGCTGGCAGCGCCGCCTTTCGCCGCATTGAGGGCAAAGGCCCCGGTATGCGTGAAGCAGTCCAGGACATGTTTGCCGGCAGCGATTTTGGCCACAGCCAGGCGATTGTATTTCTGGTCCAGGAAGAACCCCGTTTTCTGCCCGTTTTCGACATCGACGTCATAGAGGATGCCGTTTTCCTCAATCGTCGTCAGGACGCTGCCCGGCTGAGGCAGGAAGTCAGCCTGATACCAGCCTTTGTACTGTTCCATTCCATCCAGTTCGCGGACTTTGACGTCATTCCGTTCATAAATCCCGCGGATCGTGACGCCCATGGCAGCCAGTTCATCGACGAGAGCCTTGAAGATGACCGCCTTCACTTGGTCCATACCATAGCACAGGGTCTGGACAACGAGGACGTCATTGTAGCGGTCTACCGTAAGGCCCGGCATGTCATCGGCATCGCCGAAAATGAGGCGGCAGCAGGCAAAATCCTTCGCTCCCATGACGGTCTGGCGATAGTCCAGGGCATATTTGACCCGGCGCTGCCAAAAGGCTTCGTCGAAGCGGTCATTGGCATTGCGCGACACGATGCGCACGCGGATCTTAGAAATATCGTTGGCAAAGCCGGTACCGAGATAACGGTCCTTGTCACTATAGACATCGACGATATCTCCGGTCTGATACGTGCCGTCGACATGGGTCACTTCTTCCCCATACACCCAAGGGTGGCCGCTGCGGGCAGCCCGTTCCCCCTTCTTGGTGATTGTTAATTTAGCATAAGGTCGGTTCATAGTACCCCCCTGTGTTACAAAATATAGTGGCTCAAATCGACGTTCTGGACGACATCGTTCAGTTTACTCGATACAAATTCCTTGTTGACGACGACGTGCTTTTCGTCGATATCCGGAGCTTCATAAGCCACATCTTCGAGGATTTTTTCCAAAATCGTGTGCAGCCGGCGGGCCCCGATATTTTCAGTTTCTAAATTGACGCGATAAGCGTATTCGGCAATGGCATCAATTCCATCATCGGTAAATTCCAATGTGACGCCGTCCGTTTCCAGGAGGGCTTTATACTGTTTGACCAGGGACTGGTTCGGTTCTGTCAAAATCCGGCGGAAATCGTCGACCGTAAGGGACTGGAGTTCAACGCGGATTGGGAAACGGCCCTGGAGTTCAGGAATGAGGTCGCTCGGCTTGGAAACGTGGAAAGCCCCGGCAGCAATGAACAGGATGTGGTCGGTTTTGACCGGGCCATACTTGGTATTGACCGTAGCGCCTTCGACGATAGGCAGGATGTCGCGCTGTACGCCTTCACGGGATACGTCAGGCCCGTTAGAACGACCTTTTTCAGCGATCTTATCGAATTCGTCGATGAAGACGATGCCCGATTCTTCCGTTGCTTCAATGGCTTTGTCGACGATGATGTCCATATCCAGGCATTTTTCCAATTCTTCTTCCTTGAAGATGTCCCGGGCCTTGGCGACGGTCATCTTCTTTTTCTTCTTCTTTTTCGGCATGATGCTGCCCAGCATTTCCTGGAAGTTGTTGGTCAGTTCTTCCGTCGAATTGCCCGTCAGGATGCCCTGGAAACCCTGGTTCTGTTCAGCCACTTCGACTTCGATTTCCCGGTCGTCCATCTTATGGGCGCAGATGTCTTCAAACATCTTCTGGCGGCGGTCAGACTTCGGTTCTTCCAGCTGTTTCGGTTCTTCCGTCGTTTCGTCGTCGTCATCGTCGCTGCTGAAGAAGACGTCCATCGGGTTCTTGACCTTTTCCTTGATCGATTTCTTCGGCCAGAAGACCTGGAGGATGCGCTTGTTGGCTTCTTCTTCGGCCTTTTCTTCATAGCGCTGGCTTTCCTGTTCCTGGACCATGCGGATGGCGTTGGCTACGAGGTCGCGGATCATCTGTTCGACGTCGCGGCCAACATAACCGACTTCGGTGTATTTCGTCGCTTCGACTTTGATGAACGGGGCGCCGACGAGCTTGGCCAGGCGGCGGGCGATTTCCGTCTTGCCGACGCCAGTCGGCCCGATGAGCAGGATATTCTTGGGGATGATTTCATCCTGCATGTCTTCGCTCAGGCGTTTGCGGCGCCAGCGGTTGCGCAGGGCGATGGAAACGGATTTCTTGGCTTCGCTCTGGCCGACGATGTATTTATTCAATTCCGCCACAATCTGTTTTGGCGTCAATTCTGTTTTTTCCATAGAAATACCTCTTTCTTAAATTTCTTCGACAATGACATTGTGGTTGGTATAGACGCAGATATCGGCTGCGATGTGCAGGGATTTTTCAGCAATCTCCCGGGCCGACAAGTCTGTATTCTGCATCAGGGCCCGTGCCGAAGCCAGGGCATAGTTGCCGCCGGAACCGATGGCCAGGACGCCGTCGTCCGGTTCGATGACTTCGCCGTTGCCGGAAATGAGCAGGATGCGCTGGCTGTCAGCAACCAGGAGCAGGGCTTCCAGCTTGTGGAGGATCTTGTCGGACCGCCAGTCCTTGGCCAGTTCGACGGCACTGCGGACGAGGTTGCCATTGTGTTCGTTCAATTTTTCTTCAAAATGGTCGAATAAGGTAAAGGCATCGGCAACGGATCCAGCAAAGCCGCTGATGATCTTGCCGTGGTAAAGGCGGCGGACTTTCTGGGCCGTCCCCTTCATGATGACAGCATTGCCCATCGTGACCTGGCCGTCGCCGGCGATGGCCGTCTTGCCGTCACGCTGGACGGCGCATATCGTAGTAGCGTGGAATTCAGTAGACATTAATTCAGACATGGGTAATCCCCCTTCATTTGTTCAATTTCATCGAGTGCCCGCTGTGCCAGCAGGGCATTCTTTTCTTTCTTCTTCATGCGTTTCTTGATGCCCAGCGGTTCCATGAGGCCGAAGTTGATATTCATCGGCTGGAAATGATCATTCGGGCCGCTGGAAATGTATTGGCTCAGGCCGCCCATGGCCGTGCGCCGGGAAAAGGTCAGTCCCTCTTCCCCTTGCAGGAGACGGGCCGCATTGACACCAGCCAAAAGGCCCATGGCAGCCGATTCCAGATAGCCTTCGACGCCGGTCAGCTGGCCGGCAAAGAGCAGGTTCGGCTGTTTGCGCAGCTGCAGCGTCGGCAGGAGCAGTTCCGGCGAATTGATATAAGAATTGCGGTGCATGACGCCGTAGCGGACGAATTCGGCGTGTTCCAGCCCAGGAATCATCGAGAAGACCCGCTTCTGTTCCGGGAACTTGAGATGGGTCTGGAACCCTACGATGTTATACAAGGTCGCACTGCCATTGTCCTGGCGGAGCTGGACGACGGCATACGGCAATTCCCCGGTGCCGGGCAATTCCAGACCGACGGGTTTCATGGGGCCGTAACGCATCGTATCTATACCGCGGCCGGCCATGACTTCGATGGGCATGCAGCCTTCAAAGACGCTGTCGTCCTTTTCAAAGTCGTGGAGTTCGGCACATTCAGCCGTCGTCAGGGCCTGCCAGAAAGCTTCATATTCTTCTTTGGTAAAGGGGCAGTTGAGATAGTCTGCCCCACCCTTGCCGTAGCGGGCGGCGCGGTAGACTTTGGTCATATCCAGGGAGTCGACGGCGACAATAGGCGCTGCGGCGTCGTGGAAATGGAAATAGTCTTCCCCCGTCAGGCGGCGGATGGTATCGGCCAGGGCATCACTCGTGAGCGGGCCGCTGGCGACGATGCATATCTGGTCATCCGGCAGTTCCGTCACTTCTTCGTGGCGGATGGTGACCAGGGGATGATTCTTGAGCTTTTCCGTCACGTACTGGCTGAAGGGGACGCGGTCGACGGCCAGGGCGCCGCCAGCCGGGACGCGGTGCGTATCGGCGGCATCCATGATGAGCGAGCCGAGCCGGCGCATTTCTTCTTTCAAGAGGCCGACGGCATTTTCGATATTCGCTGCCCGCAGGGAGTTGCTGCAGACGAGTTCTGCGAAGTATTCCGTATGATGAGCCGGCGACGATTTGACCGGCCGCATTTCAACGAGTTCTACCGGGACGCCGCGGCGGACGAGCTGCCAGGCAGCTTCCGAACCGGCCAGGCCGGCTCCGATGACTAAGACACTATTCTTCATGCACTACCTCACCTTTTTTATGGTTTTCACACTCTGCATTGCTGCAGAAAATCTTATCCGGACCTTTTTTATAATGTTTGACAATCATAATACTGCCACAAAGGGGACACTTCTTGTCGACAGGCTGGTTCCAGAGGACGAAATCACATTCCGGATACTGGCTGCAGCCGTAGAAGACGCGGCCCCGCTTGGACTTGCGCTTGATGAGCGTCCCCTTGCCACACTTGGGACAGGTAATCCCCAAATCCTCGACGATGGCCTTGGTATTGCGGCATTCCGGGAAATTGGAGCAGGCCAGGAATTTGCCGAAGCGGCCGAATTTATAGACCATCGGCGCGCCGCAGAGCTCGCAGACCTGGCCCGAATCCTGACCGGAAATGGTAACTTTTTCCATCTTTTCTTCGGCTTCGTCCATTTCCGGTTTGAAGACGTCATAGAATTCCTGGAGGACATGGCGGTACGTGTCCTTTCCCTGTTCAATGGCGTCCAGTTCTTCTTCCATGTGGGCCGTGAAGCCAACGTTGATGATCTGGGCGAAATATTTTTTCAATAAATCGACGATGATGACGCCCAGTTCCGTCGGGACGAACTGTTTGTCCTTCTTTTCGACGTAATTGCGGTTCTGTATGGTATCCATGATGGGCGCATACGTACTCGGCCGGCCGATGCCCTTTTCTTCCAGCGTCTTGATCAGGCTGGCTTCGGTATAGCGCGCCGGTGGCTGAGTGAAATGCTGCTGCGGCGTGACGGCCTGGTTGTGGACGACGGTATTGGCCGAAATATGGGGCAGTTCAGCCAAGGTCTTATCCTTCTTGGCGTCTTCGTAGAGTTCCGTAAAGCCTTTGAACAGGACTTTATAGCCCGCAGCCCGCAGTTCGTAGCGGCCGCTGGTGATGATGATGGCCATGTGTTCCGTTTCGACTGATTCCATCTGACTGGCCAGGAAGCGGTTCCAGATGAGCGTATACAGGCGCAGCTGGTCGCGGGACAGGAATTCCGATACCTTATATGGCGTCAGTTCCAGCGACGTCGGACGGATGGCTTCGTGCGCATCCTGACTGGTCTGTTTTGTCTTATAGACGCGGGGCTTGTCGGGGATATATTCTTCGCCGTAGTTGGATGTAATGAATTCTCGTGCGGCCTGGATCATATCGTCGTTAATGCGGACCGAGTCGGTACGCATGTAGGTAATGAGGCCGACGTGGCCCTGATCGCCCATATCGAGGCCTTCATAGAGCTGCTGGGCCAGCATCATCGTCTTCTTGGCACCGAAATTGAGTTTGCTGACACATTCCTGCTGCATCGTCGACGTCGTGAACGGCGGCTGGGGCTGGCGTTTGCGCTTGCGCTTTTCGACTTTCACAATCATATCGGAGTCGTGGTCTTCGCCGCGGCTTTCCCAGGTCAGGTCGTGAGCGATGGCTTCAGCCGCTTCCTGCGTCGGGATTTCAGCCTTCTTGCCGTCGATCTTAGTCAGTTCCGTCGACAGCGTCAGGCCGTCTTCGGTCGTATAGGTCCCGCTGACAGTCCAGTATTCTTCCGGCACGAAAGCCTTGATGGCTTCTTCCCGTTCACAGATGAGGCGGACGGCAACGGACTGGACGCGGCCGGCGCTGAGGCCTTTGCAGACTTTCTTCCACAAAAGGGGGCTCAATTTGTAACCGACAATGCGGTCCAGGACGCGGCGGGCCTGCTGGGCATCGACTTTCTTTAAATCAATCGGTTCCGGGTCCTTGATGGCTTCAAGGATGGCTTTCTTGGTAATTTCGTGGAACATGATGCGGCATTTGTCGTGCGGGTCGATTTCCAGCAAATGGGCCAGATGCCAGGAAATGGCTTCCCCTTCACGGTCCGGGTCCGTTGCCAGAAAGACTTGCTTCGAGCGGATGTATTCATTCTGCAAGTCTTCAATGAGCTTGCGCTTATCCCACATGTTGGTATACGTCGGCACGAAACCTTCTTCGATATTGACGCCGAACTGATTGCGCGGCAGATCCCGCAGGTGGCCGCGGCTGGCCATGACCTTATAGCCGCTGCCCAGGAAGCGTTCGATGGTCTTGGCCTTGGCCGGCGATTCGACGATGACCAGGTTCTTGGCATTCTTCGGAAGCGGGTCCAACTTCTTCAGCGGTTCCTTCTTGGGCAGATTGACCGTACCGTGGATGACGGTCTTCTCGCCATCGCCTTTTTTCTTGCGCCCTCGTTTCTTCTTTTTAGTATCATCAATAATAATCGTGCGTTTAATCGGAAATTCTAACATCTATCTCCATCCTGCCTCTCGCTGTACACGAAATCTGAAAATGTACTTAAACTATTTCTCATCATACACTATTCGCCGCGACCTTTCAAGGTGTGACCTCTTTATATACTATAATAATGTACATAAAAAAGGGCTTGTCGCACGAAGGTTTCTGCCATCATGTGATGCCCCGTTTACTTTATAGTTTGTAGCACAGAGTTTGTAGTTTGCAGAGAAAAGCTTTAAATTTAAACCCATCCGCTAACAACTAACAACTAGCCACTAACAACTTGAAAGGAGCTGTCGCGATGCGACAGCTCCTTTTTCCCCTTATTTCTTCACTTCGTAGTCTTTGGCTTTCGGAGCCGCAGCGATTTCAAAAGGAATCCGTTGTTCCCGGACGGTCGTCTTGATGAACAACATGACCGCCGTGGACATACTCAAGCCTACAGAAGAACAAAACTGTTCAAAATCTTTCTTCAGCTCTGTGTCAATACGAAAACATACACCTGTCTGTGCGATAGTAGGTCACCCCCTTCCGTAGTGAATCGTTCATTAACTTACATGAAATTTATGTGCCAAAACGTTATCTTCTGACAAAGGGCTGTACTATCACACCTCTTTCCATACGCTCATTGTCAACGGAAGATTGGCGTTTCAAAACGGAACAAATTCCGCGACAACCTGTCGTATTTTAGGAATGAAAAAAGGCGCTGTCGCATGAAGACAGCGCCTTTTTGAGTTTTTAGTTTGCAGCAAATGGTAAAAAATTTAAAGCTCTTTCTACAAACTCCATACTTCAAACTTAAAACTTCAATCTTGTTTCCGCTTCTGTTTGAGCCGGTAGACGGTGGAGCGGCTGATGCCCAGTTCTTTGGCGATTTCAACGACGCTCTTGCCGTCATCCCCCAGTTTCTCGATGAGGTCATACGTCATATCCCGGATATTCAAGTCCTTCGGTTTCACGTTCTCTGCTATCAGCGACGGCGGCAGCAGGGGCTGGACATCGGCCAGGGAAATCGCTTCATTCGGGACGATGAGGACCAGCCGTTCGATGACGTTGGACAACTGGCGGACATTGCCCGGCCAGGGCAGGTCCTGGAAATAGTCCAGCACTTCGTCGTGAAACAAGTGATGGCGTTCATAAAGTTTATCAAAATGATAGAGCAGAGAGTGGGAAATGTCAGCAATATCTTCCCGCCGTTCCCGCAGCGGCGGGATCCGTATGGGCAGCACGGCCAGGCGGTAATACAAGTCGAGGCGGAAATGGCCGTCTTTCACCGCCTGTTCCAGGTCCTTATTGGTCGCCGCCAGGACGCGCACGTCTACGGGAATCCCGTTGTGACCGCCAATACGGCGGATGTATTTTTCCTGCAAGACCCGCAGCAGCCGGTTCTGCAGCGTATAAGGCATGTCCCCTACTTCATCGAGGAACAGCGTACCGCCATTGGCCGCTTCGAAGAGGCCTTTCTTGCCGTCCCGGCGGGCTCCGGTGAAAGTCCCGCCAGTATAGCCGAACAATTCACTTTCCAAGAGGCTTTCCGTAATGGACCCACAGTTGATGGCGACAAAGGGCCGATCCTGGCGAGGGCTCAAATTGTGGATAGCCTGCGCCAGCATTTCCTTCCCCGTCCCCGATTCTCCGGTAATGAGGACCGTCGAATCGGTCATGGCATACGTCCGGGCCAGCTGTTTTACGGCCGTCATGACAGGTGAAGTCCCGATGATGTCCTGGAGCTGGTAATGTGCCGTCACGCCGGAAGGGCCGGCAGCAGGCCGCGTCTTCCCCTGCGGATGGCGATGGACGCTCCACAAGGCCTGGAAAAACGCCCGCACCAATCCGCCCCAGCCGGGATGGAGAGGAATCCAGGGCAGGCCCTGTTCATGGGCAGCACTTTCGATGGCCTCTGTCCCGACCAGGGCCTGCACGCCTTCGGCCGCAGCCTGAGAAACGATGTGCTGCAAGACCTTATCGTCCTGATCGGGCGCAATGCCATAAAAAGAAATCGCCCGGCTGTTGAACTGCACGAGGAGGTCCGCATAATAGTCACGCAGCGAAAAAGGGATGATGACACCTAGTTTCGCGTCTTTCGGCGCCTGCCGTATGCTGTTGAGCAAATCGAGGATACTGGGCTGGACGGGAAAGACCTGCAGCTGTGGATAGACGGCCGCGATGTCAGCCGCCAGCGGTTCCCAGGCAATGAGGGCATCGCTGCCAAAGCGAAGGGCTTCCTGTACCCGCTTGCGTGGCTCTGCCGTACTCCCATCTAAAACCAGGACTTGGTCCGGATGAATCTGCTTCGTCGACTGAAGCATGGGCTGTACCTGGTCATACCAGGCTGTCGTCGGAGCAATGATGGAAATCTTTAAATTTCGGTTCAGGTCGCTCCGAAAAAGGTTATCGTCATTCATAGTTACCTCTAGTGCCAAATATAGCACCAAACACGGAATAATAATGTACAATTATGGCTCTTGACCGGACGGAACTACCTCATACAGTACAGGGCTATAGTTTTTCTCAATTCGTATTGCATATTTATACTTTATCTTATAAAAATTAATTATTTTAACACGAAAGGAGTGTAGTTTTATTATATCACATAAACGGCGAAAATATAGCATATTATTTCGCAAAATATGGAAATTTCCGGCTATTATTTCTATTTTTATAGTCAATATCTTGCGCGGATAGGCCAAAGCTATATTAATTATATATACATTAGGTAAAGAAATATTTTCAAAAAAAAGAGTCTTCCCTCTTAGCCGAAGCTAAGACGGAAGACCCGTGAGATAACTAAGATTTATTTATTGGATATAGCTGATGATGACATCGGTCATCGTCTGGGTATCGGCTTTCTTGAAGCCTTCTTTATAGAGATCCGGTGTGCGCCAGCCGGCAGCTAAGGCGGCGTCAACGGCTTTTTCAATCTTGTCGGCCGCTTCGTCTTCATCCAGGGAGTAGCGCAGGAGCATGGCTGCCGAGAGGATAGTAGCGCAGGGGTTGGCAATGCCCTGGCCGGCAATGTCCGGTGCCGAACCGTGGATGGGTTCGTAGAGGCTGGTCATTTCGCCGATGGAAGCCGACGGCATCATGCCGATGGAACCGCCGAGGACAGCGGCTTCATCGCTGAGGATATCGCCGAAGAGGTTGCTGGTGACGATGACGTCGAACTGTTTCGGGTTGAGGGCCAGCTGCATAGCGCAATTGTCGACATAGAAATGATTCAGGGCGACATCGGGATAGGCTTTGGCGATGTCGATGACCGTGCGGCGCCACAAGCGGGACGTAGCCAGGACGTTGGCCTTATCGACGGATGTGACCTTATGGCGGCGCTTCTGGGCAGCCTTCATGGCAAAGGTGCTGATGCGCTGTACTTCAGGGACACTGTAGTTTTCCAAGTCCCATGCGCGTTCGACGCCGTTGTGGATTTCCGATTCGCAGCGGTCGCCGAAGTAGATGCCGCCGACGAGTTCTCGGACGATGAGGACGTCCGTACCGGTGACGATGTCCGGTTTGAGCGGCGAGTATTCGGCCAGGACGGCCGGTACTTTGACCGGGCGCAGGTTGACGTAGAGTCCCAAGGCCTTGCGCAAGCCTAATACGGCCTGTTCCGGACGCAGTTTCGGGTCGACGTTATCCCATTTGTCGCCGCCGACGGCGCCGAAGAGGATGGCATCGGCTTTCTTGGCTGCTTCGATCGTATCTTCCGGCAAGGGCGACCCGCAGAGGTCATAGGCCGTGCCGCCAGCGGGCTTCTTTTCAAAGGTCAGGCCGATGTGGCAGACTTCATCGATTTTCTGTAAGACTTTGACGGCACCAGCCGTGATTTCTTCCCCGATTCCGTCGCCGGGGATGACGACGATATGTTTAGCCATGTTACTTAGACTCCTTTACGTAATTGATCAAGCCGCCCGCTTTGGCGATGTCCTGGATGAACCCTGGCAGCGGCGGGGCCTGAAAGGTATCCCCCGTCGTCTTGTCGACGATTTTCCCCGTATCGAGGTCGATGGAGAGGATATCGCCGGCTTTGATTTTTTCAACATCATCGCCGATTTCCAGGGCCGGCAGGCCGACGTTGATGGCGTTGCGGTAAAAGATGCGGGCGAAGCTGGCCGCAATGACGACGGGAATGCCCGAAGCCTTGATGGCAATCGGCGCATGTTCACGGGACGAGCCGCAGCCAAAGTTGTGGCCGCCGACCATGATGTCCCCGGCCTTTACGTTGCCGGCAAACGTTTCGTCAATGTCGACCATGCAGTGCGTGGCCAATTCTTTCGGGTCGAAACTGTTCAAATAACGAGCCGGGATGATTACGTCTGTGTCGATATTGTCGCCGTAGCGCCATACTTTTCCTTCTAATGTCATGATTAACGGACCTCCTTCGGTGCAGCAATCTTGCCGAGAATTGCACTGGCTGCAGCAACCTGCGGGCCAGCCAGGTAAACTTCGCTGTCGACGTGACCCATGCGGCCGCGGAAATTGCGGTTCGTCGTGGAGACACACTTTTCACCAGCCGTCATGATGCCCATGTAGCCGCCCAGGCAAGGGCCGCAGGTCGGCGTCGAAACGGCACAGCCGGCGGTGATAAAGGTTTCGATGTAGCCGGCCTTCATGGCTTCCATATAGACGTGCTGGCTGCCGGGAATGACGATGCAGCGGACGTCGGGATGGACCTTGTGGCCTTTGAAGATATCGGCTGCGATTTTCAGGTCTTCCAGGCGACCGTTGGTGCAGGAACCGATGACGACCTGGTCGATCTTGATGTCGCCGAAGGTACCGATGACCTTGGTGTTTTCCGGCAGATGCGGGAAAGCGACGACGGGTTTCAATTCGGACAAGTTGATTTCAACGGTCCGGCTGTAATGCGCATCGGCGTCGGCCGTGACGATGTCGTAGCCATCGGGGACGCGGCCCTTTTCATAGGCGATGGTCTGTTCATCGACAGGGAAAATACCGTTCTTGGCACCGGCTTCGATGGCCATGTTGGCGATGGTGAAGCGGTCGGTCATATCCAGGGCAGCGACGCCTTCGCCAGTGAATTCCAGGGACTGGTAGAGGGCGCCGTCGACGCCGATCATGCCGATGAGGGTCAGCATGACGTCTTTGCCCGTAATGTCATCGGGTTTCGTGCCTGTCAGGTGGACGTTGATGGCATCGGGGACCTTGAACCAGGCCTTGCCCGTCGCCATGGCGACGCCTAAGTCCGTCGAGCCGACGCCGGTGGAGAAACCACCGAGAGCGCCATACGTACAGGTATGGGAGTCAGCGCCGATAGTCAACATGCCCGGAGCGACGATGCCCTGTTCCGGCAGGAGGACGTGTTCGATGCCGACGCGGCCGACTTCAAAATAATGCGTAATGCCGTGCTGTTTGGCGAAATCGCGGACGATTTTGGCCAGGCCGGCGGACTTGATGTCTTTGTTCGGCGTGAAATGGTCCGGGACCAGGGAAATCTTGGTCTTATCGAAGACGGGCTTGCCGATCTTGTTGAATTCGGCAATGGCCGGAGGGGCCGTAATATCATTGGCCAAGACCATATCGAGCTTGCATGTAATTAAATCACCCGGTTTCACCGAGTCGACGCCGGCATGTTTTGCCAGGATTTTCTGCGTCATCGTCATACCCATATGTATATACACTCCTTAATATTTCACTAAAATCCAATACAGATAAATGGTTATCAGGCTGCGCCTGATGTGGCCGGCAGGAGCCTGAGGCAAGTGGTTTTAACCATAACGCCACCTCAAACAGCCTGCCTCAGCCATTAGTGTTGGCCCGATGTAGCTTTGAAGGCCGTAATCGTATCCGGCGTGGATTTGAGGGCCCGGAACTTGACGCGCTGGGCCATACCGTCCATGCGGTTGATGGCCGTCATGAAGGCGAAGATAGATGCCGTAATGGTGTCCGTGTCGACGCCGGCACCCCAGGTCGTATGGCCGTCTTTATCGGTCAGGCCGAAGTAAGCGATGCCGCGGGAATCAGAATCGCGGTCCAAATCGTGTTCGCTGTAGACCAGGTTGCTGAATTCGATGCCATAGGCTTTGCAGACGGCGTTGCTGACGGCATTCAACTGGCCATTGCCTGCGCCTTCGAGGACGACTTCTTCGTCGTTGGCACGGACCAGGACTTTGCCGACCCATTTGTCCCCTTTTTTCTTGAGCGAGAAGTCTTCGACTTTCAGCGGCGTATCGGCATTGAGGTAATTCTTCTGGAAGACGTCGTAGATTTCGGCCGGTTTCAGTTCCTGATGCTTGTGGTCCGACACTTCTTTGACGAAATAGCTGAAGTCTTCGCGCATCTTCTTCGGCATGTCGATGCCGTAGTTCTGTTCCATGATGAAGCCTACGCCACCCTTGCCGGACTGGCTGTTGATGCGGATGACATCGGCGTCATACGTACGGCCCACATCATGCGGGTCGATGTACAGGTACGGGCAGGTCCAGTACGGTTCGTCGTTTTCTTCGCGGAAATGCATGCCCTTGGCGATGGCGTCCTGATGAGAACCGGAGAAAGCGGCGAAGACCAGCTGGCCGGCATAGGGCTGACGCGGATGGACATGCATGCGGGTCACTCGTTCGTACGTTTCCACCAGTTTCGGCATGTTCGAGAAATCCAGGCCCGGATCAATGCCTAAGGCATACATGTTCATGCCGATGGTGACGATGTCGGCATTGCCTGTCCGTTCGCCATTGCCAAAGAGCGTCCCTTCGACGCGGTCGGCACCGGCCAGCATGGCCATTTCAGCATCGGCAACGCCCGTGCCGCGGTCATTGTGCGGATGGACCGATAAGATGACGTTATCGCGGTATTTCAAATTCTGCGACATGTAAGCGATCTGCGATGCAAAGACATGCGGCATGGACATCTGTACCGTCGACGGCAGGTTGATGATGGCCTTGCGGTCAGCTGTCGGTTTCCAGACATCGAGGACGGCATTGCAGACTTCCAATGCGTATTCCGGTTCTGTGCCGGTGAAGCTTTCCGGCGAATATTCGAAGCGGTAGTCAGCACCGGCTTCGTCGGTCAGGCGCTGTAACAATTTCGCACCGTCGACGGCGATCTGTTTAATTTCTTCCTTCGATTTGCGGAAGACTTGCTGGCGCTGGGCGAAGGACGTGGAATTGTAGACGTGGACGATGGCGTTCTTGACACCTTTCAAAGCATCGAAGGTCTTGCGGATGATGTGTTCCCGGGCCTGGGTCAGGACCTGGACGGTGACGTCATCGGGGATCATGTCGTGGTCGACTAAGTAGCGCAGGAATTCAAATTCCGTTTCCGACGCAGCCGGGAAGCCGACTTCGATTTCCTTGAAGCCCATACCTACTAAGACTTTATAGAATTCAATCTTTTCTTCAAGGCTCATAGGAATGATGAGGGCCTGGTTGCCATCGCGCAAATCGACGCTGCACCAGACGGGGGCTTTATCAGGATATTCTTTCTGGGCCCAGGACATATCGACGACGGGGGGCATAAAATAACCTTTTTTATAATGTTCTACGTTTTTCATACGGCATCTCTCCTATGATCATGAAATAAATTTAAAATAAATCATTACACAATCAAAATAAAAAAAATCTCCCGCCTCAAAGAGACGAAAGATTATACTTACGCGTTACCACTCTAATTCCTATCCGAAGATAGGCTCTCTACAGGTACGGACAAATCGTCGATACCCTCCTGTCTGTTAACGGCCAGGCCCCGGCTCCACCTACTCCTTTCGTTTCAGCGAGCTGCTTAGAGATGAGTTCTGTTCCGTGCCGCTGCTGCCTCACACCACCCGGCAGCTCTCTGGAAACATTCCGGAACTTACTAGTTCTCTTCAACGCATTTTTTATTTTGGATTGTTTCGTTGATGTGTAGTATGTTATCATACCCTTTTGTAATTTGCAAGTCTTTTTTCAGAACTTTTCCGAATATTTTTAACTTAAACGTGATACTTTATTTAATGAAATGTCGTGAAACAAGGTTTAACGTTTATCTTTACATATAAATATTCTTTTAGGGTGCACCGCTTCTCCTCTATCTTTTTCCCCTTATTAATGCTATAATAAATAAGTTACACAACAAGGAGGAAGTACATGTTAGAACAATTCCAAAATTTAAATATTAGCGAAGTCATTATCCGTGCCCTGAACGAAATGGGTTTTGAAGAACCGACGCCGATTCAGGCGGAATCGATTCCCGTTGCCATGAGTGGCAGTGAC
The DNA here is from genome assembly GCF_047974155.1 of Megasphaera jansseni. NCBI lineage: Bacteria > Bacillati > Bacillota > Negativicutes > Veillonellales > Veillonellaceae > Megasphaera > Megasphaera jansseni. Next base: position 89,330 of record NZ_JBHYRR010000006.1, read on the forward strand.
ATGATTGGCCAGGCCCAGACCGGCACGGGTAAGACCGCAGCCTACGGCATTCCGGTCCTGGAAAAAATCCTGAAAGCTGAACCGTCGAAGGACATCCAGACCGTCGTCCTGTCGCCGACCCGTGAACTGGCCATGCAGGTCGCCGAAGAACTGAATCACCTGGCTCAGTTCACCAACATCCAGGCCCTGCCGATCTACGGCGGCCAGGATATGGAACGCCAGCTGCGCCGCCTGCGCAAATGCCCGCAGATCATCGTCGCTACGCCGGGCCGCCTCATCGACCACATGAAACGCGGTACCATCGACTTGAGCCATATCACGACCATCGTCCTCGACGAAGCCGACGAAATGCTGGACATGGGTTTCATCGACGATATCAACCTCATCATGGCCGCTACGCCGAACACGCGTCAGACCCTGCTCTTCTCGGCTACCATGCCGAAACCGATTCAGCAGCTGGCCGAAACGTTCCTGCACGACCCGCTCATCATCCGCATGAAGGCCAAAGAAGTCACGATGGACCTCATCGAACAGTCGTACATCGAAGTACCGGACCGCCAGAAATTCGATATCCTCTGCCGTCTCCTGGACCTGCAGGAACCGGATCTGGCCATCATCTTCGTACGCACGAAACGCCGCGTCGACGAAGTATCGGAAGCCCTCAAGAAACGCGGCTATTCTGCCGAAGGCATCCATGGCGATCTGACCCAGGCCAAACGCGATACGGTCATCCGTCAGTTCCGTGAAAAGACCATCGACATCCTCGTCGCTACCGACGTCGCCGCCCGCGGCCTCGACATCAGCGGCGTCACCCACGTCTTCAACTACGACCTGCCGCAGGACCCGGAAAGCTATGTCCACCGCGTCGGCCGTACCGGCCGTGCCGGCCAGAGCGGCGAAGCGACGACTTTCGTCATCCCCCGCGAAATGGAACATCTGCGCACGATTGAACGTCTCATCAAACGCCGCATCACCCGCCGCAAGGCACCGACCTTCTCGGAAGCTCTGGAAGGCGCTCAGCAGGCCGCTATCCGCAGCCTGATCACGACGACGGAAGAAGGCAACTTCGGGACGTATAAAGAAAACGCCGAAGAACTCCTGTCCAACTATGACTCGGCCGCCCTGGTAGCCGCTGCCATCAAACTCCTGACCAAAGAACCGGATACGACACCCGTCAAAATCACTGAAGAAGCACCGCTCCGCGTCCATCGCAGCCGCAACAATCGCGGCGACCGCAATAACCGCCGCTACAACCGTAACGACCGCCGTGGCGAACGACGCAATCGCAATAACGACGGCGAAGACAACAACGAACGCCGTGGCGAACGACGCCGCCATTTCGCCCCGAAGAACCGTGACAACAATAACAACCGTGGCAGCTTCCGCAACAACAACCAGCGCCGTGAAAACAAACAACATAAAGAACCGAATCGCTCCGTATTCAAACCTTACTTTAAGGATTGAGAAAAAGGACCTGCCGCATTGCGGCAGGTCCTTTTTTGTAGGGGCGCCACGTGGGGCGCCCGCTTGGTATTTGAAAACACACTCACCGAGCCGGAAAATCCCACATATACCTGGCGGGCTCGCCACGTGCGAGCCCCTACAAATGCCTTTCAGGCCACCTCTCCTATCAGGAGAGGCTCAGCCACGAGCCACTAACCACGAATCACTAGCCACTAGCCACGAATTACCAGCCACGAGCCACTAACCACGAGCCACTAAATTAACTCGCTCCAGGCGTTGGCGATGTCGGCGAATTCCTGGAGGGACAGGGTTTCCCCGCGGCGTTTGCCGTCGATGCCTGTTTTTTCCAGGACCTGGGCAATCTGTTCCTTGCTCATGCCTGTATTTTTCAGGGCGTTGGCAAAGGTCTTGCGGCGCTGCTGGAAGGCGGCTTTGACGACCTGGAAGAAGCGCTTTTCATCGATCAGATCGACAGGCGGCTGCTGGCGGACATCCATGGCGACGACGGCCGATGTGACTTCCGGCGCCGGCATGAAGCATTTCGGTGAGATTTCAAAGAGCATCTGCGGCTGGGTATAGTACTGGACCGATACGGACAGCGCCCCATAAATCTTATGGCCCGGTTCAGCCACCATGCGTTCGGCCACTTCCTTCTGGACCATGACGACGATGCGCTTGATGGGCAGTTTCTGTTCCAGGAGCTTCATGATAATCGGCGTCGTGATATAATACGGCAGATTGGCGCAGACCGTGAAGGGCTGGTGGTTCATGACTTCTTCGATATCGATGCGCAGGATATCGCCGTGGACGACGCGCACATTGTCATAGTGTTCCAGGGTCTTATCGAGAACGGGCAGCAAATGGTCGTCCAGTTCGACCGCCGTGACATCAGCCCCCGTTTCGGCCAGGGCCTGGGTCAGGGTGCCAATGCCTGGCCCGATTTCCAGGACCGGATCGCCTTCATCGAGTTCAGCGGCATCGGCAATGTCGTCGACGACGGCATGCCGGATGAGGAAATTCTGGCCCAGCTTTTTATTCATGCGCAGGCCAAAGCGTTTGACGACGTAACGGACGACGTCGGGATTAGACAAATCGACTTCTTTCACCTATTTCACCTCGCAAATCTGACGGAGTGCAGCGTCCCATTCGTCACGGGTGACGCCATAATGATTCAATCGTTTCAAAAACTGTTTGGCATTGCCGTAACCGATACCCAGGATGGCACCGACTTCAGCCCGCCGGTCGGCCGCATCCGGCGTCCCATTGAGCCCGGCTGCCGTGATATCCTGCATCGAAAACGTATCCTGCGGCTCGTACGTTGCACAGCGGACCTTAGATAAGGCCAGGCGGATAGCTTCCGGCGAAGCCTGTTCGACGCCCAGGTCGTTGTTGGCAATGGCATCTTTCCGGGGAATGAAGGCGTGTTTGGCCTTGGGGAAGCGGTCGGTCAGGAATTTACGGATCTGTTCCCCCGCCCGGTCGGGGTCGGTCAGGATGATGATGCCCCGCTTTTCATAAGCACAGCGGATCTGTTCCAGCGTATGGGGCTTCAAATTGAAGCCATCCGTCGTAATCATATCGACGTCGATATGACTGGCCCGGATGCGGGCAACATCAGACCGGCCTTCGACGACGAGGACTTCCTTAATCATGAGCGGCTCCTTCCCGGTGTTCGGCAATGTACTGGGCTGCACTGAGGATGGCCAGTACATTGTGTTCAAAGACGATGCCGCCTTGGAGATAAATCATGTACGGGTCGCGGATTGGGCCGTCGGCCGACAATTCGATAGACGAACCCTGGACGAAATCACCGGCAGCCATGATGATCTTATCGGCATAGCCCGGCATATCGTCGGGAATGGGCGTGACGTGGGCATCGACAGGCGAGAAGGACTGGATGCCCTGGCAGAAGAGGCACATATTCTGTTCATTTTCCAGGTAGATGGTCTGAATCAAATCGACCCGCGGGTCCTGGACAGCCGGCGATACTTTGAAGCCCATCTTTTCAAAGACAGCGGCTGCAAAGACAGCGCCTTTAATGGCCTGCGCCGTGACGTGGGGTGCCATGAAGAAGCCCTGGAAAAAGAGGCGGTAACCGGCCGCATAAGAGCCGAGTTCGTCGCCCAGGCCCGGAGCTGTCAGGTAATCGGCTGCGGCGTGGACCAGTTCTTCCTTACCGGCAATATAGCCGCCTGTAGGAGCGATGCCGCCGCCGGGATTCTTGATGAGCGAACCGGCGATGATGTCGGCACCGGCTTCAATCGGTTCTTCTTCGGCAGCAAATTCGCCATAACAGTTATCGACGAAGCAAATCGTTTTGGGACTGACTTTCTTGACGACGGAAATAATAGAACGGATATCATCAATCGTCAGGGATGCCCGCGTGCTGTAACCGCGGGAACGCTGGATGAGGACCAGTTTCGGCTGCTTTTCGGCCACGGCGGCTTCAATACCAGCCAAATCATAGGCATTGTCCTTCAAGGGGACTTCTTCATAGCGGACGCCTTTTTCCTTCAAGGAATGGGGCGTTTCATGGGCATAGCCGATGACACCCTGCATCGTATCATAGGGAGCCCCGACGAGGCTCATCATGAGGTCGCCTGTCTGCAGGAGAGCCAGCAGGACCGTCGCCAGCGCATGGGTCCCCGATACAAAATGAGGCCGGACCAGGGCCTTTTCGGCCTTGAAGACGCGGGCAAAAACTTCATCGAGCTTTTCCCGGCCCATATCGCTGTAGCCATAGCCGGAGGTACCGGCAAATTGATACGAAGAAATCTGGGCTTCTTTATAAGCTGCCAGGACTTTCGCCGTATTATGGAGACAAATGGTATCAATGCGTTCAAACTGGTCTGCACATTCAGCCAGCGCTTCTTTTCGTAAATTTTCTAAATCCAGAGACAATGTCATGATTCCTTTCTATAGTGAATATGTAGTTAGGTGTTAGGTGTTAGGGGTTAGGGGTTAGTGGCTAGGAGCTAGGGGCTAGGGGCTAGGGGCTAGGGGTTAGTGGCTCTCCTCATAGGAGAGCTGTCAGCTCTGCTGACTGAGAGGTTGCTTTTCTCCTTACAGCCCGCTGTTTCACAGTTCCCAGGTCGCTGAAGGAAACCTCTCCGCCTTACGGCACCTCCCCTATCAGGGGAGGCTTTTGGCTCTCCTCATAGGAGAGCTGTCTGCTGCGGGCCGCCCTCCGGGACCCCCTACGGAGGTTGCTTTTCCTTACAGTCCGCTGTTTCGCAGTTCCCAGGCCGCTGAAGGAAACTTCTCCGCCTTACGGCACCTCCCCTATCAGGGGAGGCTTTCGGCTCTCCTCATAGGAGAGCTGTCAGCTGCGGGCCGCCCTCTGGGACAGCCCCTACGGAGGTTGCTTTTCTCCTTACAGCCCACTGTTTCGCAGTTCCCAGGTCGCTGAAGAAAACCTCTCCGCCTTACGGCACCTCCCCTATCAGGGGAGGCTTTCGGCTCTCCTCATAGGAGAGCTGTCAGCTCTGCTGACTGAGAGGTTGCTTTTCTACTTGCGGCCTGCCGCCTGCGCCATTCCCACGTCATGGGAAAGGCAAATCCCCCAGTACGGCTTGTATCAAGGCCGCTTCTCCATCGTACTGGTCCTTGTCGTACCAGTGGATGTAGGGCATGCGTTTGAACCACGTGAGCTGGCGTTTGGCAAAGCGCCGCGTCCGGGTCTTGATGCGGGCTATGGCGTCCTCCAGGGGCATCTGATGCTGGAGATATAAAGCCAGTTCCTGATAGCCGATGGCCTTCATGGCCTGGCAATCCGTCGGGATGCCCCGATCCAGCAGGCGCCGCACTTCATCGACCCAGCCGGCAGCTATCATGGCGTCGACGCGCTCTTCGATGCGCGCATACAAGACATCCCGCGGCAGGCGCAGGCCGATGACGTAAGCGTCATAGACCAAATCCCGAGCCTTGCCGGCCCGGACGAAAGCCTTCCCTTCGCCCTGTTCGATGGCGCTGACCAGGCGGGTCAGGCGGTGTGTGTTCGCCAGCAGTTCATGCCAGTCCGGCGGCTGCCAGTCCGTTCCCTTCTCGATATAGGCCTTCAACGCCGCTTCATCGAGAGAGGCAATCCGCGCCTGAGCCGCTTCCTTGTCGGCTTCGGTCATGCGGGCCGTCTGGAAATCATAGCCTTCCAGGAGGGACTGGACGTAGAGGCCCGTCCCTCCGACGAGAATGGGGACTTTCCTCTTTCCGTTGACTTCAGTAATGGCTTTTTCCGCCATATCGCAAAAACGGGCTGCCGAATAAGGTTCGTCCGGTTCGGCAATATTGATGAGGTAATGATGGTAACGGGCCAGTTCATCTGCTGTCGGCTTGGCCGTACCGATATCCATATGACGGTAAATCTGATAGGCATCCCCGGAAACGAGGTCGGTCCCGTAATGTTGGGCCAGGGCAAAGCTGAGGGCGGTCTTACCGACGGCAGTCGGGCCGATGATAGCAATTACTTTTTCCATGAATCACACTCCAATACGGCATAGCCAATGCGGCTGTATTTGCCGCCATATAACGTGACATCGGGAAAATCGCGGCAGAGCTGCCGAAAATCCCGCTCTTTGATGACGACCCGGCGGCGGGCTTTCTGCAGAGCCCGTTCGATGAGTTCCCGTGTCAGGCCGCCGTGTTCCATAATCGCCCGGACGGGCTGGAACTGGCAGCTCGCTTCGACAGGCCGCTGGAACATGGGGTCGAAATAAAGGACATCGTATGAAGGTCCCTGATCAGACAACAGATAGTCGCGATAGTCACCACAGCGCAGGGAAATACGGCGCAACGCGGCCATGACGTCGTCTTTCTTGTGGACAAAATGGGAAAAGCCCCAGGCCGTGACGGCTTCCAGCAAAGGCGATACTTCCAGGGCATCGACACGGGATCCGGCAGGCAGTCCAAAAGAAGCCACTGCCGCATCGGCGCCAAACCCGCAGGTACAATCGAGAACGGAAATCGGCAGCTGCACCGCCGCTGGTTGCAGGCCTTGCTCCTTTACCCCCATCAACGCTTCCAGCAGATGGTCGCGCTGGCCTTTCCGCAGGTTCTGGATGCGCAGTTCGGCCATGTTGAGGCTGAAGAAGTGGCTGCCTTCCGGGCGGTCTATCTGAGGCCCCCGCGATGAATAGACGAGGAAGTCCTCGCCGTATTCATCCATCAAATCCTGTATGGTCCGCTTTCCCCGCGGCACATAGGCAAAGCCCTGGCTTTCGGCCCAGGCCTTCCCTTCCTGTTGTAATTTTTCTTTGGCCTTCAGTGAAGGCACGACGTAAATCATATGAGTCATGTCCGTTTAAATAAGTGAGCTAATTCTTTGGGCGTAAAGCGGATGATCGTCGGCCGGCCATGAGGGCAGACATAGGGTTTTTCCGTGTGGAACAAATCATCCAGGAGCTGCTTCATCTGGCGGATATTGAGGCTGTCCCCGGCCTTGACGGCACCGTGGCAGGACAGATAGGCCAGTGAACGATGGCGGACCATGGCTTTATCCGGTTCCTTCTGGTCGTGCAGGAGCAGGCAGATATCCTTTAACGAATCGGCAATATCGCTGGTCTGCAAATCGCAGGGCACTTCTTCGACGCGCAGCGTCGTCGGCCCGGCTTCGGAATAAGTATAGCCCAGGTCGTTGAAGACATCCTGCCGTTCCAGCAAGAGCGTCATGTCATCGCTATCGACTTCGACGAACTCCGGCGTCAGCAGCTGCTGACTGGGCATCCGTTCGACGCGCTTGCAGAACGTATCATAACGGATCCGTTCATGGGCGGCATGTTGGTCAACAATATATAAATCCTGGCCTTTCTTGGCAATGATGAAGCAATCGGCTACTTCTCCCAGGGGAATGAATACATCGTCGTCGCCGTCAAAGACGATTTTAGGCGCCGACGCCTCGGATACGACCGACGACGCTTCCGACGGCCCGCCCTGGCCATGCTGGGCCAAAGCCTGGGAAAACAAGGAAGGAGGCTCCCCTAATAGGGGAGCTGTCCGCGCAGCGGACTGAGAGGTTGCTTTTTCCTGCGGGCCGGCTGCCCAAACGGAGAGCCCGGCTGGAGCTGTCCGCGCAGCGGACTGAGAGGTTGCTTTTCCCCCTTGCGGGCCGCCCTCTGGGACGGCCCCTACGGAGGTTGCTTTTTCCTGCGGGTCGGCTGCCCAAACGGAGAGCCTGGCTGGAGCTGTCTGCTGCGGGGCGCCCTCTGGGACGGCCCCTACGGAGGTTGCTTGGCCACTTTCCTGCGAGCGGGCGCCCCACGTGGGCGCCCCTACATGGGCTTCCGGCTGTGGAACAGCCCCTACGGTACCGATTGTCTTGGCGATGGCTTCCGGCTTTTCCTGGGCCACCAGGGCGGCGACGATGCTGTGATAAATAGCCCGGTAGACGGCTTGTTCGTCAGAAAATTTAATTTCCGTCTTAGCCGGATGAACGTTGACGTCGATCGTCGCCGGGTCGACGTGGAGGTGGAGCATGGCGAAGGGATAGCCCGATTTCGGCAGCATGGCGTGATAGGCATTGTCAATGGCCTTGAACATCAAGGGATTGTGGACAATACGATGATTGACGATGCAGGTCTGCCAGTTACGATTGCTCTTCAAGACCGATGGTTTGCCGACGTATCCTTCCAGGCTGATGCCGTCCTGGTCGGCAGTAATGGCGAAGATATCGCGGGCGACGTTAGCCCCATAAATATTGGCAATCGTTTCCCGCAAGTCCCCCGTTCCCCCAGTCTTCATCGTCGTCCGGCCATTGTTGGTAAACGTAAAGGCGATGGCCGGATTGGCCAGGGCCAATTTGGTCACTATTTCTGAAATCTTTGAACTTTCCGTCCGTTCGCTCTTGAGGAATTTGCGCCGCGCCGGCGTATTGTAGAAGAGGTCGCTGACTTCCATCGTAGTCCCCACAGGAGCCCCGGCCTGGTCTTCTGCCGTGATTTCGCCCCCATCGAGGATGAGATGCGTAGCGAAATCATCACTGGCCTGGCGCGTCGTAATCTGCATGTGCGATACGGCGGCGATACTGGGCACGGCTTCTCCGCGGAACCCCAGGGACGTAATGGCGAAAATATCTTCGACAGAACTGATTTTGCTCGTACCGTGGCGGATGATGCACTTATGAGCGTCTTCCGGGCTCATGCCGCAGCCGTCATCAGTAACCCGCATATAGGACTGGCCGCCGTCGGCGATTTCCACTTCGATGGCATGGGCGCCGGCGTCGATTGCATTTTCTACGAGTTCCTTGATGCACGAAGCCGGCCGTTCGACGACTTCACCGGCTGCAATTTTATTGCGCGTCGCTTCATCTAATACATGAATAATCGAACTCACTGGATACCACTTCCCTCTTTAGCCTCTTTTTGCAGATTATATAAGAAAGAAATTGCTTCAATCGGCGTCATACTGCTGACATCAATACTGAGCAGCTTGTCGATGACGGGACTGGAAAAGAGGCTGTCCCCCATGGGCGAAGCCGCAGGTGCAGCTGCCGCTTTAGCCGGTACCGGTGTCCCGCCGTTCTTTTCCAGGTCTTCCAGGATGACGTCGGCCCGCTTGAGCAGGCTTTCCGGCAGCCCGGCCAGGCGCGCGACGTGCAAGCCGTAGCTGCGGTCGGCCCCGCCGGGAATGATGCGCCGCAGGAACTTGATGTTCTTGCCCCGTTCCTTGACGGCGACGGTATAATTTTTGATTTTCGGCGAATCATCGGCCATGGCAATCAGCTCATGGTAATGGGTCGCAAACAATGTCAACGCATGGATGTGCTTCAGGCAGTATTCAATGACGGCCCTGGCGATGGACATGCCGTCGAAAGTGCTCGTCCCGCGGCCGATTTCATCGAGGATGAGCAGGCTGCGGCTGGTAGCGTGCTTCAGGATATACGAGACTTCCTTCATTTCCATCATGAACGTACTCTGGCCGGTCAGGATATCGTCGCTGGCTCCGATACGGGTAAAGATGCGGTCGACCGGGCAGATAGACGCTTCCTTGGCCGGAATGAAGGAACCGGCCTGCGCCATGAGGACCAGGACCGCAATCTGACGCATATAGGTCGACTTGCCAGCCATATTCGGCCCGGTGATGACCAAAATCTCGTGGTCTTCATGATTCAAGGTAACGTCATTCGGCACGAACAATTCATCTTTCAAATACTTTTCAATGATGGGATGACGGCCATCTTTGATGGAAATCGTCGCCTTCGTGTTCAGGCTGGGCCGGACATAGCGGTTGTCATAAGCCGCGCAGGCTAGGCTGTACAGGCAGTCGATGCGGGCAATGGCACGGGCCGTTTCCTGCATGGCCGGGATATGTTCCTGAATTTGACGGCGGATATCGCCAAAGAGCTTATATTCCAAAGCCAGCATCCGTTCCTGACTGGTCAGGACTTTGACTTCAAATTCCTTCAGTTCCGGCGTGATGTAGCGTTCGGCGTTGACCAGGGTCTGCTTACGTACGTAATAGTCCGGAATAGGCTTGGTATTGGCATGGGAAATTTCAAAATAATAGCCAAAGACCTTGGTATAGCCGATTTTCATTTTGATGCCGGTCTTTTCCCGTTCTTTTTCTTCCAGTTCCTGTAAAAAGGCGTGGCTATTCGCCGCAATGGAACGGATTTCATCGAGTTCCGGCGAAAAACCGTCGCGGATGACACCGCCATTGCGGATGACCAGCCCCGGTTCATCTTTAATGCCCCGGCAAAGGAGGTCATAGACTTCATCATGGGTCTGCAAACGGTCATTCAGGCTGTGCAGCAGGTCCGCACTGGCGCCGGACAGGACCTGTTTCAGCTGCGGGATCACGGCCAGCGATTCCCGCAGGGCCACCAGGTCCTTCGGGCTGACCGTCCCCGTTTCGATACGGGTCAGGATGCGTTCAAAATCGTAAATCCGGTCCAGCACATCGGCCGTATCCTGGCGCATGATTTCATGGAGAACGAAGTCTTCCACGGCATCTTGCCGGCGGATAATATCGGCAATGCGGATAAGCGGCGCTTCCAGCCACTTGCGCAGGAGCCGCCCACCCATAGCCGTCTTGGTCTTGTCCAGGACATCGAGCAGGGTCCCCCGCCGGCCGCCATCGCGGACGTTCTGGGTGATTTCCAGATGACGCAGGCTGGCGGCATCGACGACCAGGCGCCGTTCGTTGTCGATATGTTCCAGCGAATTGATGTGGGAAATATCGGACTGCATGACGTCGCTGACGTAAGCCAGGAGCATGCCAATACATTCGCTGGCTGCCGAGGCAGCCGCAAAATCTTCCGGCGGGAAATACGACCGGGCCTGTTCCCGATAATCGACCTGGTCATCAGCAGGAAATTCCGTGACGGTACATTGAGCCAGATGACTGCGCAGATATTCACGGACGACGTCCATATCCTTCCCCATGTTGGCGTAAATCAGTTCGCTCGGTTCATAAACAGCCAGGATATCAAATAAGCTGTCTTCCATGACCGACGCTGCACAATCTGCCCACAGGCATTCGCCCGTCGTAACATCGATGAGGGCGATGGAAATGATGGCATCGCTTTCCGTCAGGCATCCGATATAATTGTTCTTCTTCGACGCGACGGCATTCTCCAGGGTAATCGTCCCCGGCGTAATGACCTTGATGATTTTGCGCTTGACAAGGCCTTTCGCCAATTTCGGGTCTTCCATCTGTTCGCAGATAGCGACTTTATAGCCCTTGTGAACCAGCCGTTCGATATAAGTATCTGCCGAATGGAACGGTACGCCGCACATGGGAACCTTCTCTTTATTGCCACCGGCCCGGCCGGTCAGGGTCAGGTCGAGTTCACGCGACGCCGTCAGGGCATCGTCAAAAAACATTTCATAGAAATCGCCGAGGCGGAAAAACAGGATTTTATCCTGGCACTGCTCCTTGACCTCCATGTACTGCTGCATCATAGGCGTTAATTTTTTTCCTGCCAAAGTCTCACCTTCCTTTAGTGAACTAAGTGACCTTTGAGGACCCACGTCTGGCCCTTGTCGACCTGGACCGGAACGGTATCGCCGATAGCGACGGAATTGTCATTTTCCCAAATGATCATCTTGTTGCCCGTCGTCCGGCCGAACCAGTGATTGACATCGTTCTTGGTCGGTCCTTCGACGATGACATCATAGACGTGGTCTTCCATCTCTTTATTTTTCGCTAAACTATATACATTCTGTACATCCATCAACCGCTGCAACCGGCGGCTCTTTTCTTCCTGGGGAATCTGGTTTTCCATCTTAGCAGCCGGAGTCCCCGTCCGCGGCGAATAAATGAACGTATAGGCCATATCGTACTGGACGCGCTTAATCAGGTTCAGCGTATCTTCAAACATGGCTTCTGTTTCCCCGGGGAAGCCGACGATGATGTCTGTCGTCAAGACCAGGTCCGGTATGCGCTTGCGGGCATAATCGACGAGTTCCAGGTAATGTTCCACCGTGTAGCCGCGGTTCATCTTTTTCAAGAGTTCATCAGAGCCACACTGGATAGGCAGATGCATGTGGTTGACAACCTTTTTGCTGTCGGCAATGGCATCAATCATGGCAAAGGTCATATCCTTGGGATGGCTGGTCATGTAACGGACCCGTTCGATGCCGTCGATATCATCAACAGCAGCAACGAGCTTGGAAAAGTCTGTACCATCCTTGAGGTCCAGGCCATAGGAATTGACATTCTGGCCAAGAAGGGTAATTTCCTTATACCCTTCCGCAGCGACCTTCTTGATTTCTTCGACAATCGCATCGATGGGACGGCTCACTTCGCGGCCCCGGACATAAGGCACGATGCAGTAGGTGCAGAACTTATTGCAGCCATTCATAATGGGAATCCAGGCAAAGAATTTCTGGAACCGCTTGACCGGCATATCATGGAAAGCCGGCAGGGTCATATCGGCAGCCATATAATGATCCGCTTTACTGCAGCGTTCCTTGATGAGCTCGATGAGCTTGTGGATATTATGCGTACCGATGACCAAATCGATATGCGGGGCCCGTTTGAAGAGCTTATCCTGCCATTCCTGCGCCATGCAGCCCGTAACGGCAATGATTAAATCAGGATTCTGCTTCTTCAAGTGCTTAAGTTCGCCGATTTTCCCCAGCGTCTTCTCCTCTGCCGTCTCGCGGACACAGCAGGTATTGATGAGGATGACATCAGCCGTATCCAAATCTTCCGTGTTGTGATAGCCTAACTCTTCTAACTGGCCGGCATAATGTTCACTGTCAGACATATTGGCCTGACAGCCATAAGAAATAATATGATAAAATTTATTGCTCTGAAAATCCATGTATTCTCTCCGTTTTTACCAAAATCATAATTTAAAGTCTACCGTATATAATACCATATATAGGCCTTTCCTGTGAAGGCCTTTTTAGGGGCTGACGCCCCGTTCATCGTTTTGTCGTTATCGGACTCAGATGCGGCTGCGCCGCAATATACTCATGATTATATTACGACCGTGAGCTACCCGCCATGAACTCCGGCTGTGCACAGAATTCACGATGGGACGCCTTAACAGGCGTTCCCCTACGATATCGCATACAGACAACGGGAATGAACGAGGCCACAAACTGCAAAAAATACACGGACAACGGCCCTTTGTGTGTAGGGGACGCCCAAAGCCTTTCTAGCCCGACCATCGGGAGGTACAAGGCGGTTGCCCGAACGGACAGTAGCGGCGGGCGTCCCGCTGTGAGGTTTAACCATAGCCTGTCCGAGTATAATGGCAGGCTTTTCACGAGCCGAGGGTTACTCGAGGCGATGTTGTTAGGCTGAGTTTATTGCCACAAAGTTGAGTCCGAGGCGGCCTGCGAACTGCGGTCTGCGGGCTGTTAGGCCCCAAACTCGACAAACGATGAACGAACTACGATCAACGTAAAAAGGCGCTGTCTTCATGTGACAGCGCCTTTTTCTTACTTTCTCGATTCTATTTTTCTACTCGATGCCCTTATTTCAAAGGGAATCCGCTGTTCCCGGACCGTGGTCTTGATGAACAAGTGGATGGCCGCGGTCATGCTGATACCAGCCGCATCGCAAAACGCTTCAAATTCTTTTTTGAGGTCTGAATCGATTCGAAAAGACAAACCTATCTGTGCAATGATACTCCCCCTCCTTTACGATTGTGCATCAGGAATGACGCGGACTCGTTCGATGGTCGGCTTACCATCCTTATCCTTGGCAATCGTGTCGATGCGGATGTGTTTCATTTCCGGTGAAAATTCCTTGGCTAATTTATCCAGCGTGCCGTCCTGGCTCAAAGCCGGGTTGGAAGCGGCACCGGCCATAATGGCCCGGTACACGATGGCCGCGAATTCATAACGCGTCATCATGCGGTCGCCATCGAAGTTCCCATCGGGATAGCCTGTCAGGATACCGGCCTGTTTCAGCTTGGTGACGTATTCATAAGCCCAGTGGTTGGCCGGAACATCGGGGAACAAATCATTTCCTGTATCCGAGACCGTACCGGCATGGGTGCCTGTCAGCTTGTCAATGAGGGCACTCTGGCGATTGACGATGGCATTCAAGTTAGCCACATCCTGGCGCAGGTCTTTGATTTCCTTAGCCATGGCGACGCGGGACGTCGAAACATGGTTACCCTGGCCGACCTTGAAGCTGATGCCGGCATTGACCATATTTTCTCCGCCGCCGAAGGAACCGCCGATATTAAACATCGTGTCTTCGTTCGGGCGATAGTAAGCGCCGACAGCTACGGCACTGGCGTCTTTATAATTGCCATAGCCGGCTGCGAAATCCCACTTGTCATCCGGGTCAAAGTCCAGCGGATGGAGGGCTGCCAAGGCAGCGGCACCGGCACCGACGCGATTGACGCGGGTACCCAGCTTGTTAACAGCACCGCCGAGGTTGGCCACCGTCTGATTCGTTGCAAAGAGCTGGCTGCCGTTGACGGCATCTGCCGAATCCGGCGCAACCTTACCCGGTGCGACGCTTTCAATCTTGTTGCCGCCCATATTGACGTTGCCGTCCTGAACGGTAATAGTCCGATTGGCATCGCCCGTCTTGATGGTGAGGCCCTTGCCGTCGATTTCAGACGTATAAGTCTGACCTTTTTCATTCGACGTGTATGTCGTCTTTTCCAGATTCAGGCGTTTTGCCAGACGGACGGAAAGACCTGTGATTTTTTTACCTTCGTTATCCGGATCATCAATTTCTTTCTGAACAACACCGATATTACCTTCTTCCGTCAAGTCAGCCACTTTTGCACCGCCTGTCAGGCTCAGGAAGCTGCCAAATTTAACATTGACTTTCTTAGCGGCTCCATCGTCGCCCTGATAGGTACGATCTGCCTTGACATCTTGCTGGAGCTGTGTGACATCGTTTTGGATGTTATCGACATGCTGGCCAATCTGATCAACCTTGGTATTCACATTAGAAATATTATTGTTGACTTCAGTTTTCATATCACCTGCAATCCGCTTCACATCACCGATATTGGCAGCATTGGTCTCTTTGTCATACTTATAGACATCCTTACCGTCAGCCCCCTTGATGATTTCAGTAGCGCCGCTGGCAACATCTGTAATTTGCTTGTTGCCGCCATTGATGCCATCTTTACTGATGCTGATAGTCGAATCTTTGATAGTGATTTTGTTGGTATCTACACCATTTTTATCGATGGTCGTTTCACCGGCCTTGATGCTGCCTTCTTGGGTCAAGTCTACATTCTTGTTCAGTTCCACCTTGATGGCTCCGTTATCTATGGAAGTTTTGATGTTTCCAGCTTTTTCTACGGAACCATCCGCCTTGTAGGTCGTGTCACCTTTAACCTGAATTGCCTTGCCCAAGTCCTGCTTGACAATCTTGTCAGCACCTTTTTCATCAGACGTCAGAGCAAAACCACCGCCCTGGTTCTGATTGGTGATGGAACCGGCAATATCGCGGAGCTGACCTTCTGTAGCGGCACGGTTTTCCGTCACATGGTCCTTATCCCACTTGGTGTTGTCCAGACCGGCGATGTAGTTGCCGTTGGCCGGATTCTTGGTATCGGAATTGGGCTGTCCGCCGATGGTAATCTTCTTGTCACCACCCACCGTGACTTTCGTGAAGTCCGGCGTATCGGTCATGACGATTTCCAGTCCGTCTTTGGTTGCATTCTGACGGACTCCCAAGTTCTTGGAAGAAGCCTTGGCTACGGCATCCTTGTCCAAACCACCTGTAAGTGACAGTGTCGAATTGAGTTTTTTCGTGACTTCCTTACCGTCGTTACCGACGAACTTCAGGCCGTCATCCATGGTAGCGACTTCATGCGAACCCTTGGTATCATTGTAGATGATACGGCTGGACTGTTCTTTATTGTCAACCGTTACATTTTTGGTCGAGTCGAGGGTCTTCGTACCATAGTCCGTCGAAATGTCGATAGATGCGCCATCTCTACCCGGCGTCCCGTCAGCACCCTTTTCTCCTTTCGGCCCAGTCAAACCGATATGGCCGACACCGTCCTTGCCAGCAAGGGAGACAGCATCCTTGCCGTCTTTGCCAGCAATACCGACTTTGCCATCGACACCATCTTTGCCGTCCTTCCCATCCGGACCGATGATGGAAACACCGGACTTGCCGTCTTTCCCATCCTTGCCGGTGACGAAGAGACCGTCTTTGCCGTCTTCACCATCCTTGCCATCATGGCCGATGACGACAGTCGTGCCGCCTTTGGTTTCGACAGTGATTTTGCCGTCTTTACCATCTTTGCCAGCCACACCCGGCTCGCCCTTCTGGCCAATGGTCAGCTGGTCGTTGAGCTTGATGTTGTAGGTCGTCTGTCCATTTTCATCTTTGGCAGCAATGAGCAGGTTACCCTGATCAACCTTTGAATACTCGCCGTATTGGCCATTTTTACCGACAGCAGCTATTGTTTCACTGCTGTCCTTATCGTTGACCGTAACAACCGTATGCTGGCCAGCCTTAGTTGCAGCGTTGTTGACTGCATCGCTGATTTTCTTGAGCTGGTCTTCTGTAGCTGCCCGGCCACTGACATATTCCGGATTGTCGATATTCCAGTCCTTATTATCAAGACCTGTAACATAGTCGCCAGCCGCAGCCTTCTTATTGGCCGGAATCGGCTTGCCATCCTTGTCAACGCCGGTAATCACATTGAGCGTCTGGTCGTCAAAATGCTTGATGACAATCGGATCATCACTTGTTGTAGAACTATCTTTCTGTTCACCGCCGACAGTTAAGGACCCATCCTGCTTCAAATTGATATCTTTATTCAGCGCAACCTTGATTGTCCCATCTTCAACAGAAGTCTGGATATTGCCATCGCTCTTCTTGGTGGTCGCATCATAGGTACCATCGCCGCGAATCTGTAAGGTTTCGTTGAGCTTCTTGGCAACCGGCGTAGCCGTACTATCATCCCCGACAAATTTCAAGCCATCATCGAGAGTAGCGACGACATGTTTGCCATCCTCGTTCTGATCATTATTATTTTGGTCATTCTGATAGACAATACGGGTAATATCTTTGCCATCGATGCCAGGAGCGCCCTGCTTCCCGACTTCGCCATCTTTACCATTCTGACCTTTTTCAGTCTTGATGATGGTTGTCGTGATACCCTGCTTGCCATCCTCACCATTAATGCCGTTCTTACCAGCAATGCCGATAGAACCTTCCTGTCCATCTTTGTCATCTTTTCCGACAGTAACACTATTACCAGTGATGTCCTTATCCATGAGGACCTTGACCGTCGTGTTTCCATTTGCATCCTGTTCCACTATCGTGGTCAGATTGTCGCCGGTATAAGTATGGCCAGTTTTTGCATCTTCCCCCTTAATATTCAGGATACTGTTCAGCTTATTATTGACAGGATTAGCAGATTTTTCCTTAGACGCGGCATTGGCACCAATTTTCAGACCGTCATCCATGGTAGCCACTTCATGTGTGATAGTCTTTTGCGTGCCATCTTCTGTCGTGACCGTGGTCTGATACTGGATGCGGGCTGCCTGGTCTTTGGTGCTATCGTCTTTATCCTTGACTTCATTCTGGTCGCGGTCAAGCGTAGCCTTGCCAAGAACCGTGGAAATATCGATATTGGCGTTCTTGCCGTCAGCACCCTTCGGGCCGGTGAGGCCGATATGGCCTTCGCTGCCATCCTTGCCATTCACAGCACTGATAGTGACACCATCCTTGCCGTCTTTGCCTTTCACGGAAATACCGTCTTTGCCATCCTTGCCCGGTTCACCGTCATGGCCGATGACAACGGTGGTGTCTTTGCTTGTTTCCACCGTGACTTTGCCGTCCTTGCCGTCTTTGCCAGCCACACCCGGCTCGCCCTTCTGGCCAATAGCCAGCTGGTCGTTGAGTTTGATGTTGTAGGTCATCTTATTACTCATTGAATCTTTTTTAGCAGCAATCAACAGATTGTCATTTCCACCGACATAATCACCGTAATCAGTTGTACCCACTTTATCTGAAGTAACAATTGTAGGTGTCTTCTTATCATTAACAGTAATTTCGGTATGCTGACCAGCTGCTGTTTCGGCGTTTGACTTAATGATATCGCTGATTTTCTTGAGCTGGTCTTCTGTAGCCGCGCGGCCGCTGACATAGGTTGGATAATCGACATCCCAATCCTTGTTGTCAAGGCCGGTGACGTAATCGCCAGCTTTGGACTGAGGCGTGTTACCGTTCTTATCTTTTCCTGTAACCGTCAAATCACCAGCGGCAAAGTGCTTGATGATAATCGGGTCTTGTACCGTTGTGGAGCCATCCTGCGTGTTGCCGCCGACAGTCAAGGAACCCTTCTGTTTCAAGTTGATATCTTTATTCAGAGCGACCTTGATTGCCCCGTTATCAACAGAAGTCTGGATATTGCCCGTATTGGTTTTGGTGGCTGCATCATAGGTACCGTCGCCTTTAATCGTCAAGATTTCACCAAGCTTTTTTGCAATCGCCGTATCATCAGTTTTGTCACCAATGAACTTCAGACCGTCATCGAGCGTAGCCACCGTATGGGTCGTAGTGCCGACTTCGCCGTCTTTACCATTCTGATAGACAATGCGGGTAATATCTGTGCCATCCACACCGGGTTTGCCATTCTTACCATTCGCACCCGGCTGTCCTTTTTCCGTCTTGATGATGGTGGTGCTGTATCCCTGTTTGCCGTCAGCGCCTGGTACGCCATCTTTACCGGTGAGGCCAATGGTGCCTTCCTGGCCGTCTTTGCCGTCAGAGGTATCCTTGCCAAGAATGATGTTATCATTGAGTTTCAAATCATAGGTAATCTGGCCGGTTTTAGTATTTTTCTTCTGTGCCAAGCGCAGGTTACCTTTTTCTTTATCCGTATACTCCCCAAGATTTCCATCAGCACCGGCGGCAGGAGCGTCCACGCTGCCATTGACGGTAACAGCCGTATGGGCAGAAGAAACTTTCTGCAGATCACCTACATTGACTGCATTGTTCAGTACATCTCCACTGGCTGTAGCCAAATCTACCGGGTTGCCTTTAGCATCTTTCAAACCGCTGTCAACATGGGTAATCTGCTTGCCGCCATTGCTGAGGCCCTTGTCCGTCAGAGAAATCATTTTGTTGTCGTCTGTTACGCCTGTAGGAGTAATGGTCACGCCGCCATTATTGATGGTGGTATTGCCCATCTTGACAGAGCCGCTACCGCCTAAGTCGATGTTCTGAGCAAGCTGGACTTTCATTACACCGTCCTTAACATTAACGCCGATGTTGTTTTCCGTCAGAGCACCAGTTGCGCCGCCCTTGATATCCAAGCGCTCGTTGAGTTTCTTAAGGAGGACGTTCTGCTCGTCTGTCTTGATAACCGTGGTGGTTTTGCCATCAACGGTTTTCGTTTCAGTCTCAGCGACCTTGTAGTTGTCGCCGGCATATTTCTGGCCGTCGTCCAAGGTTGCGATGAACTGAATTGTCCCCTGATGATAGTCACCATATTCCAGGCGACCGTATTCCTTAGCATTGCCAGCAGTATAGGATTCTCCATCCTTCAGATACGTAGCACCTGGCGTGATAGCATTGTAGATATAAGTCGGTTTCTTACCGGTGTTATCATACAATGCAACATAGCCGCCCGCATCCTGATCGACGCCCAGGACGACCTGACGCTGGTCGTTGTCCGCATCCGAACCATCGTGTTTTACGATCGATACGGTCTTGCCATCGATTTTGACTGCTTCTTTGACTGTGGTATCCGGTAAGCGATTTCCCTTTTCATCATAGTTCTCGAATTTATCAACGTTGTTGACAGTCAGCTTGCCGCCCTTAGTCTCAGCCTGTTCGCCAAGAGTCACATTTTTATCCAATGACAAGTCATACGTTTCCTGCCCATTGGCGGCAGTCGTGCGCTTCAAGTCGAGGTTGCCGCCGGTAACCGGTGTATTGTCTGCCGTTACCGCTTGGCCGCCGACTGTGACAATCGTGTGCTTTTCATCGACAGCTCTGAGCTGAGCCACGTTGACGACATCCGTATCAAGAGAGCCTGCGGCTACGCCGGTAATCTGTCGGGTGGTGGTGCTGTCATCGCCTACGGCAATGGCATTATCCGTTGCTTCCCAAGCTGAACCGGTAGAAGTGCTGCCCTTCGCATAGGCCGCTTTTTCTTTAGCATCGGTCAAAGCACTGTACTTGGCACGGGTGGTCTTGGAGTTGCTGCCCAAGGCCACGCTGTTAGCAAGAGTTGCCTGTGCACCGTTGCCGATGGCAGCGGCGTTGGTGGCTGTTTCGTCCACCGTGCCGCCCAGTGCGGCGAGGGAGTTCTTGCCCGAAGCGGTGGAACTGATGCCAAAGGCCGTGGCCGCTTCGCCGGAAGCTGTGCTGCTTTCGCCGAAGGCGGTGGCGTTGTCACCGGAAGCAGTTGACGAGCTGCCGAAAGCGGTTGCCTGCTTGCCGGAGGCTGTAGTACTGAGACCGAAGGCCGTGGCATTATCGCCGGAAGCCGTCGTTGTGGTGCCAAAAGCCGTAGCGGCTGATGCCTGGGCCTTGGTGTCGTTGCCAAAGGCTGTGGCGTAGTCGCCGGAGGCTTCGGTCGAGTAGCCAAAGGCCGTGGCATCTTTATAGCCGTCAATGTTATAGCCGTTACTGCCTTCATGAGCTTTTTTCAGCACACTGTCCGGCGTGATGGCGACTTCCACTCCATTGATTGTTGTCTTGGCTAGGGAACCGACTGTTCCAGCTTTGGCACTATTGTTGTATACTTTGCCATTCGTGCCGACTGTCGTGTCGACGGTAGCCGTCTTGCCATCAGCGCTGACCTTCACTCGCCAGAGACTGCCCTGATAGTCACGGACATAGGTATTGCCGTCTTGGCCGTCCAGTACCACGTAATCGTGCTTTTCGGTATTACCGCCAATATCCATCTGCTTGACACCGACTGTACTGCCGTTCTGGATATAAGCCAGATTGCCATGGACATCCATTTTTTCCGTTGCAGTCTTCGGTTGCTCGGTTTTATCGTCCGGGTTGTTCTTGTAGGTATAGATATTGGTCACAGCACCGTTGTCGTCAAGTTTAGCACCGGCGATGGTGTCGGTACCCCAGGCCGTGGATTCTTCATCAGCTGCGACGGTAGCATTACCCCAAGCCGTAGAATACTGCGCCAGAGCGCGGGTACGGTTGCCAAATGCCGTAGCGCCAGTGGAAGAAGCGCGAGTGTCGTCGCCAAAAGCGACAGAGTCATTGTATTTCGCCACCGTATATTCACCAAAAGCAACGGAACGGCCGCCCAGCGCTTTTGTGTAATTGCCAAATGCAACCGAGTTCTGCCCCCCATTACCATCTCCAGCCTGCGTCCCCATGCCAAATGCTACAGAGCCCTTCCCAATAGCCTGCGTATTTTCACCAAAGGCCACTGAAGCCGCCCCACTGGCCGTATTCCCACCATTGACCATAACAGCAACAGCCGTTGACGTATCTCCAGTAAATTGCGTATCGTCTGTTGTACTAAAGTAAGCATTTCCGTACTTATAATACGTATTATCTCCAATCTGATAAACATAACAGGCCGTACCATGTTTACGGACAGTTTGCGGGAGATACGTCCCACCGAAAGCGATGGACGAATTACCCGACGCTGTATTATGTGTACCCGCAGCAATAGCATTCGTTCCTGTTGCCACCGTGCTATCTCCTACAGCAATAGCATGATGGGGGTCCGTAACGGTCTGATTGGTAGTTTGACTGTTCTTTGTATGTAAATCAGATCCATTCGTATAGTACTCACTATCGTTGATTTGCGTATCCGCTGCTTGAACAGTTAAAAATTGTCCTCCACCAGTAAGTAAAAACACTGCTACAGCAGTTGCCAGCGAACAGGATAAAGATTTCTTTTCATATTTCGTCTTCCTTTGAGAATGTGCTAATTCTGACACAACAACATAGCACTGCTTGGCACGATTCCAAATAACTTTATATATTTTATTCATAAAAACCCCTTTTCTTTTTTATAGCATAAAAAATGAACAAAAATATACATGAAATTATCGTGCCATATATTTTATTGCAGTTGTATATACATTTTATCACATTATTTGCGCATTATGAAATTGAATATTATATATCATTTGTTCCATTTTGACACAATGCTGTGTCATTGACACAAAAAAAGGTCTGACACTCCTCCTTTTTTTCTTTCATCGAGTTTGGAGCCTGACGGCCGCCATCCGCTGTTCGTTTCGGACTCAGATACTGCTCTGCGGCGACAACCTTAGAATAACGACATCGCCTTAAGTAACCCTCGGCTCGTGAAAAAATATTGATTTGTGGTTTGTTGTTCGTGGCTCATAAAAACCTGTCATTATACTCGAATAGGTTGTGATGAAATCTCTCTAGCGGGCTACCTTAAAGAACCCCTCCACCACTTTGTAGTCTCCTTCTAGAACGGCTTCCCTTATAGTCGATTCCTGCTAGGACAAAAAGAGCCTTCGCAGGGGAGGCTAGTGTATAGTCTCTTCCATATATACAACAATCGGTCATTTGCTTAAATCCGGGTACAAAGACACCAGTTTGACTCTGGCTTTTTCCTTGTTGAATAGCCAATGAATCGGTGTCGGATTCTTATTCCGCTTATTTTCCCACACATAGACTTCGCGTTGCAGCTTAGCAAGGCTTTCGATTCGTCGGTTGAGGCATTGCCTGCTCAATACATTCAACTCGATTTCGGCCATGTTCAACCAGCTGCCATGCTTCGGCGTATGGTGTATCTCCAATCGTTCAGCCAACC
>NZ_JBHYRR010000070.1:0-1059 GCF_047974155.1 Megasphaera jansseni
CGCATGGAGCGGAGATGGGTGGCAGAAGAGAGGCCCAAGCGACTGTTTACCACAAACACAGGCGTCTGCTAAAGCGAAAGCTGATGTATAGATGCTGACACCTGCCCGGTGCTGGAAGGTTAAGAGGAAGTGTTAGCGCAAGCGAAGCAGTGAATTGAAGCCCCAGTAAACGGCGGCCGTAACTATAACGGTCCTAAGGTAGCGAAATTCCTTGTCGGGTAAGTTCCGACCCGCACGAAAGGTGTAACGATTTGGGCACTGTCTCAACGAGGGACCCGGTGAAATTGAAGTACCTGTGAAGATGCAGGTTACCCGCGACTGGACAGAAAGACCCCATGGAGCTTTACTGTAACCTGAGATTGGATTCCGGTAAGAGATGTACAGGATAGTTGGGAGGCTGAGAGATGAGTACGCCAGTATTCATGGAGCCGCTGGTGGGATACCAACCTTGTTTTATTGGAATTCTAACGAGAAGCGTAACGAGCTTGCGGACAGTCTCAGGCGGGCAGTTTGACTGGGGCGGTCGCCTCCGAAAGAGTAACGGAGGCGCCCAAAGGTTCCCTCAGCGCGGACGGAAACCGCGCGAAGAGTGCAAAGGCAGAAGGGAGCTTGACTGCGAGACGGACAGGTCGAGCAGGGACGAAAGTCGGGCTTAGTGATCCGGTGGTAGAGAGTGGAATTGCCATCGCTCAACGGATAAAAGCTACCCTGGGGATAACAGGCTTATCTCTCCCAAGAGTCCATATCGACGGGGAGGTTTGGCACCTCGATGTCGGCTCATCACATCCTGGGGCTGAAGTAGGTCCCAAGGGTTGGGCTGTTCGCCCATTAAAGTGGTACGCGAGCTGGGTTCAGAACGTCGTGAGACAGTTCGGTCCCTATCCATCGCGGGCGTAAGAAACTTGAAAGGGGCTGCTCCTAGTACGAGAGGACCGGAGTGGACCGACCAATGGTGTACCAGTCATGGCGCCAGCCGTGCAGCTGGGTAGCTACGTCGGGGACGGATAAACGCTGAAAGCATCTAAGCGTGAAACCAGCCTAGAGATGAGGTTTCTCATT
>NZ_JBHYRR010000071.1:0-972 GCF_047974155.1 Megasphaera jansseni
TCGCTTTAGCAGACGCCTGTGTTTGTGGTAAACAGTCGCTTGGGCCTCTCTTCTGCCACCCATCTCCGCTCCATGCGCTTCTGCACTTCACGTACGCTGGGTTATCCTTTTCCCGAAGTTACGGATATATTTTGCCGAGTTCCTTAACGAGGGTTTTCCCGCGCACCTTAGAATTCTCATCCTGCCTACCTGTGTCGGTTTCGGTACGGGTGCCTGAGTCCTCACTAGAAGCTTTTCTCGACAGTTGAGTGCCAGCCCCTTCGCTTCTGTCTCCAGAAGCTCCCCATCGCATCTCGGCCTCCCGGGAAACGGATTTGCCTGTCTCCCAACCTACCTGCTTGGACGTGCTCTTCCAATCGCACGCGCGCCTTCCTTCCTGTGTCACTCCTTCGCTCAAACGGCCTCAGCCAGTACAGGAATTTCAACCTGTTGTCCATCTCCTACGCGTCTCCGCCTCGGATTAGGTCCCGACTTACCCTGGGACGACGATCGTTGCCCAGGAACCCTTAGGCTTTCGGTGGAAGGGATTCTCACCCTTCTTTTCGCTACTCATACCGGCATTCTCTCTTCCTGCCTGTCCACCTGTCCTTCCGGTCAGGCTTCTCCCATGCAGGAACGCTCCCCTACCCAATTAACAAAGTTAATTGCCAAAGCTTCGGTTCCGTACTTTAGCCCCGGACATCTTCGGCGCAGAGTCTCTCGACCAGTGAGCTATTACGCACTCTTTTAATGGTGGCTGCTTCTGAGCCAACATCCTGGTTGTTTTCGAAATTCCACATCCTTCGCCACTTAGTACGGCATTGGGGACCTTAGCTGTTGGTCTGGGCTGTTTCCCTCTTGACTATGGGCCTTATTACTCACAGTCTGACTCCCATGGATAAGTACAGCCATTCGCAGTTTGATTAGGTTCAGTAGCCGGATAGGCCCCTACCCCGTTCAGTGCTCTACCGCCTGTACTCTCGCCATGAGGCT
>NZ_JBHYRR010000072.1:0-758 GCF_047974155.1 Megasphaera jansseni
TTGGCATACTGTTTACACAGTGGCAGCACCAATGAACAAATCACTTTACAACCACTGGAAAAGAAGATTCTGAAAGATTTCAACCTATCTAAATTCATCCTTTGTACCGATGGAGGCCTGTCGTCTCTATCTAACCGCAAATACAACACTCGTGGTGAACGGGCTTTCATTACCACGCAATCCCTAAAAAAACTAAAAGCCCATTTAAAAGACTGGGCCTTGTCCTCTGCTGGATGGAAAATACCGAATAGCAACAAAGAATATGACTTGACCCAGATAAACAGCTTGACGCCTGAATCTCCCGCATACACCACCATTTATAACCAAATATTCTATAAGGACCGTTGGATCAATGAAAATGGGTTCGAGCAGCATCTCATAGTCACTTATTCCTTAAAATACAAGAGCTACCAGCAACGTATCCGAGAACAGCAGGTACAACGGGCTGCCAAAGCCATCAATACCAACGGTACTCCCTTAAAGAAGTACAACAGCAATGACTATAAACGGCTTGTTAAGAAAACTCAAGTCACTAAAGACGGAGAAATAGCCGAAAAAGAATTATACGAACTCAACGAAGAACGCATTGCACAAGAAGCTCAATACGATGGCTTTTATGCCGTGTGCACCAGCTTAAAGGATTCTCCGGCTGAGATTATCCGCATAAACCAACGACGTTGGGAGATTGAAGAATCCTTTCGCATCATGAAGACAGAATTCAGAACACGACCAGTATATCTCTCTAGAGAACAGCGCAT
>NZ_JBHYRR010000073.1:0-624 GCF_047974155.1 Megasphaera jansseni
TGCGTGACGGTACCGTAAGAGAAAGCCACGGCTAACTACGTGCCAGCAGCCGCGGTAATACGTAGGTGGCAAGCGTTGTCCGGAATTATTGGGCGTAAAGGGCGCGCAGGCGGCGTCGTAAGTCGGTCTTAAAAGTGCGGGGCTTAACCCCGTGAGGGGACCGAAACTGCGATGCTAGAGTATCGGAGAGGAAAGCGGAATTCCTAGTGTAGCGGTGAAATGCGTAGATATTAGGAGGAACACCAGTGGCGAAAGCGGCTTTCTGGACGACAACTGACGCTGAGGCGCGAAAGCCAGGGGAGCAAACGGGATTAGATACCCCGGTAGTCCTGGCCGTAAACGATGGATACTAGGTGTAGGAGGTATCGACCCCTTCTGTGCCGGAGTTAACGCAATAAGTATCCCGCCTGGGGAGTACGGCCGCAAGGCTGAAACTCAAAGGAATTGACGGGGGCCCGCACAAGCGGTGGAGTATGTGGTTTAATTCGACGCAACGCGAAGAACCTTACCAAGCCTTGACATTGATTGCTAAGGGTAGAGATACCCCGTTCCTCTTCGGAGGACAAGAAAACAGGTGGTGCACGGCTGTCGTCAGCTCGTGTCGTGAGATGTTGGGTTAAGTCC
>NZ_JBHYRR010000074.1:0-598 GCF_047974155.1 Megasphaera jansseni
GCAGTCCCTCTACTTTCTGGTATTCTTGAGCGACGAAATTTTTTTTAAAAAGGACACTTCCTGCTTTAGGTAATCCAACTCATGCTTGATGCTTTTGATTTCATCTTCCGTGGTCGGCGGTGCGGCCTGGGTACGGTCGGTTTTAGCAGCTGTTCTCCTCCCTTCATGGAAGCTGCCGTACTTAGCATATTCTTCCTTGATGTGCTGAGCCATTCCGGTTAACCGGGATTTTCCAAGAAGTTCAGCCGTTAAGCCATATTTTTCAAAAATAGCGCGGGGATAGGCCCCCTGTTGATATTCAGCATAAAAAATCTCCTTAAAGGCTTTCGTTAAGATGACAACGGTTGAGCTGACACTGTAGACATAGGGATTTTGGCGAAGTGTTGCCATTTCTTCTTCAGTAAAAAATTTTCTGCTCATGTAGACTCTTCTCCTTATTTCTCTTTGTATCTGAGAATACCATAAGCAACACAACGTTGTCTAATTTCCCGGAACCTTACAATGTATTTGTCCAACAATTTGGGGTTGTATTGTCCGAGTGTTCACTTTCGAGGGTGTAAACACTTAGGGGCTGTCCAACCTTATGGGTACAGTATAA
>NZ_JBHYRR010000075.1:0-569 GCF_047974155.1 Megasphaera jansseni
CATCAATTCTTGCGGTACGAAGAAAATTACCCTATCTGCAAGGAAAATGAAAACTATGGCTTGTTGCAGGCCGGTGTTGCCCAGCAGATATTGAAAGTGGCCGACCGCAGTTTTCGTTCTTTTTTCGGGCTTTTGCAGAAAGTCAAGGCAGGTGACTATCAGTCGAAAGATGTCCGCCTGCCGCACTATCGTGAAAAAGGGGGATGGTTCCATCTCGTCTTGTCGACGAACGCTATCAACATCAAGAATGGCTTCCTGACAGTGCCGATGAGCCGTGAATATATGAAACGCCATAACGGCCATCGGATTCGGATTCCTGTTCCCGACAGACTAAAGGATAAGACGATTCAAGAAGTCCGCATCTGTCCCATGTATGGCGGACGGTATTTCAAGATTCAGTATTGCTACTTACAGGACCCAGAACCGGTGAAAACCTCGCCAGACCGTGTCCTGGCTATCGACTTGGGCCTGGATAATCTGGCAGCCTGCGTTACCAATACGGGGACGTCGTTCCTCATGGACGGTCGTAAACTCAAATCTATCAACCAGTATTGGAACAAACGCAAAGC
>NZ_JBHYRR010000076.1:0-531 GCF_047974155.1 Megasphaera jansseni
GTTCCTCTTCGGAGGACAAGAAAACAGGTGGTGCACGGCTGTCGTCAGCTCGTGTCGTGAGATGTTGGGTTAAGTCCCGCAACGAGCGCAACCCCTATCTTCTGTTACCAGCGGTTCGGCCGGGGACTCAGGAGAGACTGCCGCAGACAATGCGGAGGAAGGCGGGGATGACGTCAAGTCATCATGCCCCTTATGGCTTGGGCTACACACGTACTACAATGGCTCTTAATAGAGGGAAGCGAAGGAGCGATCCGGAGCAAACCCCAAAAACAGAGTCCCAGTTCGGATTGCAGGCTGCAACCCGCCTGCATGAAGCAGGAATCGCTAGTAATCGCAGGTCAGCATACTGCGGTGAATACGTTCCCGGGCCTTGTACACACCGCCCGTCACACCACGAAAGTCATTCACACCCGAAGCCGGTGAGGTAACCTTTTGGAGCCAGCCGTCGAAGGTGGGGGCGATGATTGGGGTGAAGTCGTAACAAGGTAGCCGTATCGGAAGGTGCGGCTGGATCACCTCCTTTCTAGGGAA
>NZ_JBHYRR010000077.1:0-521 GCF_047974155.1 Megasphaera jansseni
GTAGAGGGACTGCTCATGAACCACTCATCCTGCGTATTCGAAATCATCGAGCAAACGATGAAAAATAGTGAAAACCATCTTTCCGTCAGTACCCTGTGCCAGATGGCCGGTGTTTCACGCAGTGGCTATTATGCCTGGTTAAAAGCAGCGCCTCACCGGCAAGCTCAGGAAGAACAGGATCGCAAAGATTTTGAACTGATTCTAGCTGTGTTCAAGCGGAGAGGCTATCAAAAAGGGGCCCGTAGCATTTACATGGAGCTCCTGCATCAGGATCCGCCAGTCATTATGAATCTCAAGAAAATCCGACGTCTGATGAAGAAATTCCATTTGATCTGCCCTATCCGGAAGCGCAATCCGTACCGTCAGCTGGTCAATGCTCTTCGTACCAATCAAGTCGCAGACAACCTGCTTCAACGTCAATTCGAGGAATATGGGCCGCGGATGGTCTTGTTAACAGACATCACCTATCTTCCGTACAACGGGACCTTCGCCTACCTTTCCACAATCCTGGACGCCTTTAC
>NZ_JBHYRR010000078.1:0-426 GCF_047974155.1 Megasphaera jansseni
CCATTTTGTCTAAAAACTCTAATTTATCCTATTCAGTAAGGAGGATGTTTTTGGATACTCAAAAAATTACACACGAAATAAGAATGAAACACTGGATGCAGATCATCGCGCAGCGCCAGCAGAGTGGCTTAACGGTGAAGGAGTTCTGTGCGCAGCAGGATATCCCTATCAAGCAGTATTACTACTGGCAACATAAACTCCGTATTCGTTTCGCACCGGCACAGGCGCCGGAAACTAAAAAGGAGGAAGTCCCTACACTGGTCCCGCTTTCGGCGGCGATTCCCGTCCAGGATTCCCTCATCGTGCAGTGTGGTGCGTTTTCCCTGGAAGTGACGGAGCATACTTCTGAAAGGCTGCTGCAAAAGACGCTGCAGCTACTGCAAAAGGTGAATGCTTGATGGATTTGCATATTTCAGCAGAACATGT
>NZ_JBHYRR010000079.1:0-420 GCF_047974155.1 Megasphaera jansseni
CGCAGCGCCCATTGTGCAGAAAATTTCCTGGAAGGTTTCTCTGGTTACCTGCTGACGGACGACTATGTCGGCTACCGTTCCATCAAGACAGAGGGGCATTGCCTGTGCTGGGCGCATGCCCGACGGAAGTTCGTCGATGCCGCTCCGGCTTATGCTAAAGAAACGGATGGACTCGAAAATACCTTAGTCAAAGCGGGGATCGACCAGATCAGCCAGTTATTCGACAAGGAAAAAGAATATAAATCGCTTTCACCGGAAGAACGGTATAAACGACGCCTCGGGGAAGAAATGCCTATCCTGAAGGCGCTCTTCGCGTGGGCAGAAAACAATGTCGACAAACTGTTGCCCAAATCGCCGCTGGCAACGGCCATGAATTATCTCCTGTCGAACCGTGACGGGCTGACCTGTTACCTCAAAGAC